>JAEZZB010000118.1 GCA_023442495.1 Bacillota bacterium | reverse complement strand
TAATGTAATAATAATTCTGAAATACGCATATATATTCTACATTGCGATTTTTCAACTAAATCCCTCTCTCAAACCGCCTTTGCAGAATCTGCAGCAGTTGAATCATCAGATAATTTGTTCTCTACTTCCAAAACACAATGTATCATACAACCCAATCCTCCTCTTTGCAGAGTCTGAGGCAGTTGAGCCACCCGCAGGGCTTGTTCTTGACTTTCAAAAGCTTAAAAATGTTAAAATTAAAAAAGCCGAAGACCTTACGCAAATACAAAATTAATCTTTACGTCGTCTTCGGCAAAATGAACAAAACATTTTAAGTTGAAAATTCAAGTAATACGTTAAATAAAAATTTGTTGAAAAGAATTATTTATTCCCAACAGATATTCTAGTATAAGTATTTTAATAGTGAAGTTTTTGATTGTATATTATAATATTAAAATTTAATTTAATGAAAAAATAAATACAATTATAATAGTAAACGAACCCTTTAGAAAATCTGCCAACTAATGTTATCTTGCTCTTTTTGTCAAGGGACGTAAACTCTAATGCCCTTGACAAAATCACAAGATAAATAAAAAAACAGTTAACAGCCTTCTAAAGATTATTTTCAAAGGTGTGTCACAAATGTTTGACTACTATACAAACTCAAGTAGAAGCAACAAAAGTGATTCCTTGACTAATAAAAAAAAAAAAGTTATAATATTAGTACTTGTTTGGAGGGTATTAATATCCTCGGAAATCCTGCAAGATGTGGTAGCATCTGGCGGGATTTTTATTCTTTCCAGGTAACTTCCCTTTGAATTTCCATAAAAGTTTTTCCGCCCCACAATTTACTATTTAAAAATTCTTTAGCACATTCCCTGATAGATGGTTTAATACACTTCCATAAATAATCCTTAAATGGTTTACCATCCTGAATATCAATAACCATAATGGCTTCTGAAGGATTTGTCCATCCTTGTAAAAAATATTCTTTTCCATCATATTCAAACAAAAGTTCCTCTCCATAATATAATTTATCGACAAATTCTGTAATATCACCATTTATCATAGTTTAATCCCTTTCAAATATTTTTTAAAATGCCTTCTCATTGCTTTAGTTGCTTTAATAGCTACCGTACGATTAAAATCTCTATCATATAAGTGATAGTACAGTATTGTTTTTTTTGATTTATCTAGATTCGGTTCTACATGGTATGCTAATTCAAAAGTAAGATAATGATCTCTATCATATATTCTCATCATACGAAAAAAACCATTATGATCTAGCTTAATATATGCCCGACTACGATGCGACTCCTCAGGTAATCCATGCTTACCGTTTAATCCCGCTAGAACCTTTACTCCTTCAATCTCACCAATTTTCTCATAGGTATATTCAACCATATTACCTACAGCAAATGTTCCTCTACCTCCCATTTCTTTTCACCTTTCTAGATAAAATATAATCAACTTTGATAATATTTCCCTTCATCTCATCAAACGGTTTGCCAAAACAGATAATGGCACTTGGGTCAATAACTTTAAGCATTTGGTTGTAGCCTTTCATGAATGGGATTTTACTTTGCCTGCATCCAATCATTCCAACGGCAACAATACTATTTCTTTCTATTCCATCAAAACAAAATTTATAGCTTGAAGGATTTCCCCAGCTTAATGTAGGAATAACCGTAATTCCATGTTTCTGAAATATGCCCCTACCCATCTGTTTTTTCCAATTGATTCAATCTGCCTCCACAAATCCATATCGGCATACAATGAATAATCAGGAGTTAAACAAACCTATACTTTTTGTACTTTTCTATGCACCTATCAGGATGATTATATAGGCTTTCAAATCGATAATCATCTGTAAAATGGTGTATACCTTTATGCAAGTTTAAAGTATCTGCTTTACTTATATCGGAACACGCAATTAATTCAATTGCTGATAAGTCTATATTCTGCCTTTTTATTAATGGAAATCCCCATTCTCCATCTTTTTCGAAATTGTTTCTTAAAAACAATTCTGAGTTTCTATAATCCCTTGATTTCATACATTAGACCTCCAGTCCATATTTTAGTTTTGGGATTGAACGCCTATACTTGTTTGGAGGGCATTCATATCCTCATTTTCTTAGTTTTTTATTTCTTATAAATGTTGGTTGCAATTATCAATATTAAATCATACAATCAATTTTCATCACCACCTTTCATAAATGTTTTATCTTATGATGTCAAGTAAGCCGTAATAGATATATGTTTTATTACGCTGCTTGCCATCAGTAATAAGTATATTTTCATTTACCATCATATTCAGCAATCTGTTTACACTTGTTAGTGGTAATTTTGTTTCTTCAACAATCTGTTTAGCTGTAGTTATAGGATGTTCATATAGCATTTGCATCACTGGAAGCACATTTGTCGTTTTTGAAAAATGACTTACAATCTCTAAGTGTCTGTCATAAAGCTTATTTATTGCACTAACTATCCTAATATATTTATCACACTGTCTTGCTACTGTTTCCAGAAAAAATTTAATCCACTCGTTCCAGTCATTTTTTATTCGTGTATTATTTAATAGAGTATAATATCTTATCTTGTCACGTTCTAATGATTCACTTATAAAGAAAAAAGGCAATTCTATTTGTTTTGTGTAATACAAATAAAGAGGGATAAGCATTCTACCTACTCTTCCATTTCCATCCATAAAAGGATGGATTGTTTCAAATTGAGCGTGAATAATTGCTATCCTAACCAACTCCCTATATGAATCAGAAGGTGCATTGATGTAAGAGATTAAGTTATCCATAAGTTCAGCAACCTTTTCAGGACATGGAGGAACAAATGTAATCTCACTTTTGTCATTTTTACCAATATAATTCTGTTCTTTACGATATTCCCCGATAATCTTCGGTTTTCTTACATTTCCTCCCATCAAAATTCTGTGAATTTCAAAAAAGAATTCGTTAGAAAACTTCTCACGATTTAAAATGTGAACACCCATTTGACTCGCCTTGTAGTAATTAATAACTTCATTTACATTTTCATCCTCATTCGTAGATATAGCCTGCTTGGCAAGGACCCCATCCAAAGTTGCTTGAGTTCCTTCTAATTTAGAAGATTCCAATGCTTCTTTCTGTTGCAAAGTAGGCATAAACCATTCAATATTAAGTTTACTATCTGCCACTTTTTCCTTATAAACTTCAAGCTTAGATGTAGCATCAATCAACTCATCAAGAAAATGATCATAATTGATAGTACCATTTGGTAATGGCAGTAATATTGCGTCAAAAGCCTTTTTCATATGATATTCCTCCTCACATTTAATATTATATATCGTTAAAACCAAAAAATCAATAATTTGGTTTTAATTATATTATAAAAACCATATAATGATATTGTTGTTGGAGTAATACTGATAAATTTAAGCTTTTTAATTATACATTTACTATATTTAGTGGTATAATTTTTAAAACTTCTCAATATATAGTATTAATTTCTTAAAACCAAAATTGGTTTTAATAGATCTTTAATTAAAGTTCTCTCCCCATCTTTGCAGAGTCTGAAGCAGTTGAGCCACCCGCAGGTCTTGTTCTTGACTTTCAAATGCTTAAAAATGTTAAAATAAAAAGCCGAAGACATTACGCAAATAAAATTTAATCTTTGCGTCGTCTTCGGCGGAAAATGCATACATTTTTAAGCTGAAAGTCAAGAATGGCGGTAAGAGTAATTAAAGCTCTTAAAATTTTGATTGACCAATATAATTAATCTGTCTAGAAACTCATATTATCAGTACATTAATTTTTTCTATTTTCTCTTTTCTAAAGTTTCCATTGCCCAGAGTGAGTATTCCGTCAAAGTATCATAGATGAATAGATTTTCTTCATACATATATTCTAATTGTGATTTGCTACCATGTATAATATATTCTTCCTCACTTAAGAAAACATCATCGTCTACCAAGTCATCTATAAACTCAATGACAAATTCATTTGTTTTTTGCGCTTTAATCAAATGACTTTTTGCCTTCTTTATATCACCTAACTTGAAGTATAGGATTGATAGAGCCATGTTCATTTCTACGTCGTCATTTCCCATATATTCGTCGTATAGTTTCTTTGCAGATTCTTCATCTTCTAAATAGGCATACATATGAATTAATCTATATCTTACACCCATATTGTCATTATTATTAAGTCGAATTATATCTTCGGCTTCATCTACAGCTTTTCTAATCATTCCCATATCTAGCAATAAAGATAAATAATCATTTCTTGCTGTTAAATATGGTCTAGTTCCATATATTAGCCAATACTCTCCAACTGAATCCTCGAAGACAATTTCCTTTTTTAAGAGATTATCATGCTCTTTTTTTATAATCTTTTCAACTTTTGTCTTTAAGTTTATTTTATTAGGTGTCGTAAGATAAGCTAAATGCATTTGTGCTTCGACTTTATCAGGATTTTTTCTTAAATCACTTTTAATTTGCTTTATAGTTTCATTTTTAGCATTTCTTACCTCTTGAAATAATTCATACATTTTTTCTCTCTGTTCTTCTGTAAGTTTACCATTCTCATTATGTTTTTCTAAATCCTTTATAACTTTTTCGAATTCTTCTCTAATGTTATCTTCTTGCATGGAATCCTCCCTTTTATATTTCAATTTTCCCATTTAAAAACTTCTCTGCATTAATATTTTTTATCCCTGATTTTGAAAAATCAAGTGTGTCTATACTTAATATTATCTTAGGATAGTTGTCTTCTATTATTTGAAGTGGCCTAAATTCACGTTCTCTTGTGTTTTCATCCATCAAACTCAAGCTTACTTGAATATAAATTATCTCTTCATCTTTTTCACAAATAAAGTCTATTTCATAACCATCTATTTCACCTATATAAATCTTATACCCTCTACGAAGCATTTCTAAAAAATACAAGATTTTCTAAAATATGACCATAGTCCTTATTTCCCCCAAATGTTAAAGATGTTCTTAAACCAGAATCAACCCCATAGAATTTATTGTTTCTTGAAAAGACTTTTCTTCCCTTTAGGTCATATCTTTCTAGTTCAAAGATTAAATACGCTTCTTTCAAATATTCTATATAAGTAGAAATAGTTTCTTCTTTTGAATTAATTCCTAACTCAGATTTTATTGTATTTGCAATCTTTCTAATAGAAAACATTTATCCTGAATTTTGAAATATAAAGCTTGCCAACGCTCTAAGAAGATGGCTGTTATTTATATTATTTCTTAGCATTACATCCTTTAATAAAACAGAGTCTAGTAAATCATTTAGAATTACACTTTTTGAATGATCATTTACAATTCCTAAAACTCCAGGAAATCCTCCATATTTCATGTAATCTTGTAATGTTAAATCAGAATTTATTAATCTAGATTCTTTCAATGAAAATGGATAAACAATCATAGATACATATCTTCCAGCTAAATATGTGGCAAGTTCAGATGATAAAAGATTTACATTTGATCCTGTAATTACAATATCTATTTTCTTATCTAAATTAAGAGAATTTATTGCAACTTCCCATTTATCTACGATTTGAATTTCATCAAATAATAAGTAATATTCTAAATCTTCTTTAGTATTTTCCTTTACATATTTGTGAAGTGCAATACCCTCTTGTAATTCTATAGTCTCTAAATTTTCAAAATTCAAATAAATAATTTGTTTTTCACTAATACCATTTTCTAGTAACCAATTTTTATATTGATACATTATAGTGGACTTTCCTGATATCTTACCACCTATAGTTCCTACATACGAAATGGCATTACAAGATTTTAAGGATAAAACAAGATTTTATCTTGATTTCAATAGTGAAGGTAAAAAGTTTAAGACTAAGAAGGGTGATTATGTTAGGTCTAAATCTGAAAAGATTATTGCTGATTTATTATATGATTATGGTTTAGAGTATGTATATGAAGCGGGTATTACTCTTGATTACAAAGAGTATTTTCCAGATTTTACTGTATTTCATCCAATTAAGCGACAAGAAATATATTGGGAACATTTTGGGATGTTGAATGATTATGATTATAGCGTTAATACTTATAAAAAGATTATGAATTATGAATTAAATGGTTATCTTACAAATGATAGATTAATCGTGACAATGGAATATCAAATTGTATATTTGTTTTTGTTTAAGTTTTCTAACATGATTACACTCCTTAATGTTATTTATTGCTTTCATCTTTCATTTTTTTTAATTTTTTTATTACTCCATAAATAACAATTACTGATATTAAAGAGATAATAAGCCCTACTAGGGTTCGCATTTGTGGATCAGTCAAAAGCACCCTCCATATAAAATTCTATTAAATTCCTTTTCTTTTTTTCCATTCAAATATTAACAACGATACAAAAAATAGTACTGCTAATACTATATTTGTTAAAAGCAATATTTTTCTCATTTGTAGATCAAAGCTTTTATAAAATAAGAATGTGAACGATGATAGGAATAATAGCAATATAAATGAAACAAACAATGCTTTTTCAAATCTTTTCATATATACCTCCATATCTCATTTAGTCTATTTTTTTCATTTTCTGAATAATTTTTTTGGAATATTAATTTTATAGTTATTTCTCTGAAGTTATTTTTTGAAATTGTTGTATAAAGAAAATAATGAAATTATTAAAATAATCATCCCTGTCCAAAATACTATATTTGAGAGCATTCCCTCATAATAGATTAAAGGAATAATGTAATGACCTAAAAATACTAAAACAACTCCTATTATCACAAATATACCAATCATTCTTAATTTCCTATCCATCCCAAACTTCTACCATCTATCTTATGCATTAACCCGCAATTTCAAAATATTCCCAAAATAATTTTATGTGTAGTTGTTAAAATTATACCTATTTTATAAAAATTTTACAACTACTTATTAATCTAATCTCTTCTAAACATATAGAAATCGAGATTATTTCAACCTTTTATATACTATATTTAATAAATTTTTGGAATTTTATTTTTAATATCTTATTAATATGCTCATGTTTATTGCAAAAAAAAAGATAATCATTAAATTTTGTTGATTATCTTTTTTTTCATTTCTTAAATAAATTACTCTTCTATTTCAACTCCTACTATTTCTCCTAAAATATTATAAATATATTTTCTATTTTCTTTTGTTTCGGAGGAATAGTAAATTATTTTTTTTCTATCTTGAATGTTTAGTTTCTTCGCGATGATCTTAATGTACTGTTGAAGTCTTGATTTTCCAATTTTATCAAGTTTTGTAGCTATTACATAGCCTGAAAATCCCATTTCAAGTATCCAATTGTACATCATTAGGTCATTGTCATTTGGCTCGTGACGTATATCTACTAAAAGAAATACTTCTTTTAAATTATCTCGTGAATGTAGATAACGATCTATGATTTCTCCCCAATCATCACGATGTGATTTAGAAACTGCAGCATAT
>JAEZZB010000018.1 GCA_023442495.1 Bacillota bacterium | reverse complement strand
TTTATGATTAAGTAAACATCAAAGAATCAGAAAAAAAAGGTAGTGTATCAGAAATTTAGTCATTCTGACACACCACCTTTGATATATATTAAATTCACTTATAAATTAAAATATTTTATTTATTGTAATGCTTGTAAAAAGCATATGATCCATCTAGGTTATATACATCATATCCTAGACTTTTTAGTACTTTTTCTGCTTGTGCAGATCTAGAAGAAGAATTACAGTAAAGAATATATTTTTCTTTGGTATCTAATTCATCAAGTCTATTACCTAATTGACTAAGTGGAATATTTTTGGCATTTAAAATATGACCTTGGCTATACTCATCAACTTCTCTAACATCTATTAGTTTATAACCCTCTTCAACATATTGTTCAACTTTATCAAGTTCTAATCTATTTGTTTTTCCTGCAAGTATATCATTTGTAATAACTGTTAATTTATATATAATCGCTTCTATAAATCGATTGTCCGCAAAATAATTGCTCAATTTATACACTTTTACTTTATCGAATATTGCATTTTCAAATAATTTTACAATATATAAAGCATTACCTTTTAAATCAATTACATTTTCTATAGTATTGGTTTCTGTATTAAATAATACTTTTAAATATGCTTCTTTTAATTTTCCATCCTCCATAAATGGAGCTAAAACATGAATTGTCTTTAACATAATACCTACCTTTATTTATTATCTTTCAATTCTTCTTTCAATCATTAAAAATATAACACCTAGTACAAATAATAAAATTAAACTCAATACTCCATTTTTAACATTGCCAGTTAATTGTGTCATTAAACCAACTAAAAAAGGTCCCATAATTGCAGCAAATTTTCCAAATATATTGTAGAATCCAAAAAATTCATTTGAATTCTCTTTAGGAATAATTTTCGCAAAATATGATCTTGAAATCGCTTGAATTCCTCCTTGTGATGTACCAACCAAAAATGCCATTATCCAAAAATGTAGTGCAGAATTAACAAAGTAAGCAAATATTACTATTAAAGTATATATTCCAACACCCACATATATCATAGTCTTAGCACCGTATTTTTCTGCCAAAATTCCATAAATAATAGAAAATGGAAAAGCAACAAATTGAGTAAATAGTAAAACGATTAATAATGTTGTAGAAGAAAATCCTAGTGCTGTACCATAAGATGTAGCCATTCTGATTATAGTATCTACGCCATCAATATAGAAGAAATACGCAAGTAAGAAGTAAAATACTTTTCTATGCTTTCTAATCTTCAAATAACTTTTTCCAAAATTTTTTATTCCATATAAAAAGTTGATTTTTCTCCCAACTATACCATATTTTTGGTCGACATCTCTATACATTGGAAGAGTATAGTAAAACCACCAAATAGCAGTAAGTACGAAAGAAATTCTCGATACATTTATAACTGAAATCGGAATAATTTCTTTTTGTGCCAAAACTACAAATACCATACAAATAATATATGGAATTGTAGACCCAATATATCCTAGAGCAAATCCTAATGTAGATATCTTATCCATTCTTTCTTCAGTTGTAACATCAGTTAAGAAAGAATCATAAAAAACATTTCCAAGTGAAAAACCAATTGAAGTTAAAATGTAAATAATCATAAGTCCTTGCCATAGTCCAAATGGAACTACTGCTAGAAGACCTGTCGCTATAATACCGATTAATGAGAAAATCACAAATAATTTTTTCTTCATACCCATTTGATCTGCAATAGCTCCAAGTATTGGACTTAGAAATGCAACTAATAAGGAGGCTACTGAATTTGTATATCCCCAATAAGTTGTAGCTTGCTCAGCTGTTCCACCTGATTCTATAACCATTCCACTAAAAAATATTGGAAGTATAGCAGATAAAACAGTCATAGCATAGGCAGAATTTCCCCAATCGTATAGCATCCAACTTATTTCTTTTTTTGTATATTTTTTTAGTAATCTATGCACATCATTCTCCGCTTAATATTTCTTCTAAAACTCTACCATCAGTTTCCCCTAAATCAAGTCCAAGTATTTTTGCAAATGTTGGACCTTCATCAACAAGGCACATTTCTTTGATTTCTACATTTTTCTTAATTTTTCTTCCTTTTGCCATAAAAACTGTTTCATAATCTATTTTAGTGTGTGGATTATAACCATGATTGTTTGTATGATATGAAATATCAACATTCCTTAATTCCTCAAGTGTCATTATTGCTTTTGGAGCAATTCCATTTTCAAATAAATAATCTACATTAGCTTCAAGCATCATCAGACATTTTGGATCTGCACCCATTTCATTGGCTTCATCAGATGTATATATTTTTTCAATTGCATCATATCCAATATTTTCTTCAATTAAATTTTTTATAATCTTAAATTTTGACTTATTCTTGCTGTATATATAACAAGAACCACCCGATTCTTTAGCTAATACACTCCAGTTTTTAATATTTCCTTTATCATCCGTTTGAATATATCCTTTTTCTTTTAATAGAGTATTTAAGAATATGACATTTGAGGCATCCTTACATGAATGATCGCCTAAAACAATCAAAGTGGTATTTTCCCAACCATCATATTTTTCAATATAATTTATTATATCTCCAAGTCTTTCATCATGGTGATCGAGTGCTCTAATTGCTTCATTTGAACTAAATCCATAGTCATGTCTTTGTGTATCAAGCTCTATATAATGTACCATTGAAATATCAGGTTTATATTTTCTAGCTGCATATAATAAATTTGCATGTGTAAAATTATCTAAATTAGGTTGTTTTAATCCGTCCAATAGCGATTTATTTTTAGAGAATAAATCTAGTTGAAATCGGATTGATCCATTTAGCATATTTACCATTATTTGATTTTGCCAAGGTCTATTCGGAAATATTTCCGGTAAATTGTATTTAATTTTAGCCCTAGCTGTAACTGGCCAAAGTAAGCACATTACATCATATCCATTTTTAGTTGCTAATTGTTGGAAAGTTGTACTCTTAATATATTTTTCTTGCCAAAACCAATCCGGATTACTTTTTTCCGGTTGAATTTTTGTATTATTAACTATTTTATGTTTATTTGGAAAATTACCCGTAGAAATAGATGTATGTGCAGGATAGGTTATTGATGGATAAATGCTTTTTACATTAAATGAAAAGCTAGCATCCATTAATAATTTTTTAAAATTAGGTTTATCTTTTAAATATTCCATATCAACTTTTGAAAGTCCATCAAAAGAAATAATATACATTTTAGATTTCAAAGTATCCTCCTTTTATATCATGATATTTACAATATTTATAAATAATTTTATCATAAAAAAAGACGGTTTACTGTCTTTTTTTATATGAATACTTTTTGAAAGTTTTAACACTCATTAATACATTTAATATATACTACAAATTTTATAATTGATTTACTAAAAACATAGAAAAATTTATTAAAGTATTAAAGAATAGTTTTTATTTACTAATCTTTCTACAATTCAACAACAGAATATGAATTACAAAAAACAAAAAGACTAGAAAACTTAGGTTTTCTAGCCTTAAATTTTTTTAAAAACAATTAATTAAAAACTTAAATAAAAAGATCATAATATACTAGAACTTAAAATCAAAATACGCATATAGCTATTAAGTATAAAGATCTATATTATTTATTTTTACTAGCAAAGTATTCATCTAAAATTATTTCAGTAAATTCTTTGAACATTGGTCCATCAGATTTTTGATTATCTCCAGCAGCACCGTTTAATTCTATTAATACTGGTTCATAATTTTCATCTATTGCAAAATCCCATCCAATCCATCTCAAATGTGGAAATCTTGGGTGATATTTCTTTATTTCTTCAATAACTTTTTCATATCCTATAATTTTATCAAATCCTATCGGATTCCCTTTAGTATCCGTTTCACTGAATCCTTTTGGATATATCATAAAACCTTTTAGCGTGCCTTCTGGATTATGTATTGGACGAGCATCGCCACCCTTTGAATAATTATCTATTTCTGCTCCTTCAGCACCTACTCTAACTATGGAAGATAAAATTTCAACTTTTCCATTTACAATAAGTGAAATTATTCTTAAAGTATTTATACTTGTAGGATTATACTTTTCCAACTGTGGACTTTGTTTTACAACTTCTTGAAGAATGTATTCTCTATGTCCATAATTTTTATCAATATATTCCCATGCTTTATCAAAATCATCTTTTACATTAACTATTTTAACACTATTACCTCTTGAATCGTCAATTGGTTTTGCTATTACTCTATCAACTCCTCTTATAGCTTCTATAGCTTGTTCTCTACTAATAAGATGATTATCATTATCTAAATAAATACCATTAACATACTTAACATAATTTATAGGTTTTTTAATATCATATAAAATCATATCGAAATATAACTTGTTCTCTAGAGTATCTTGAACGGAGTGATTATTTAAAAATGGCAAAAGTTCTTTTTGAAACATATCTCCCGGTATCACATAAGGATTAAACTCTCCAAGCTTTTGTCCATAGTATTGAAACCAAAATTTTTTTGGTTTTACACCGTATTTACTCCAAAAAGGAATTATTTTTTTGTTATATTCTTCATCTGAACCAATATAGCAATTCCCTTTTTTAATTTGTTCTTTAGCATATTTTTCAACTTGTTTAGCGTTAGCGTAGAATCTAAACTTGTTTATAAAATTGATAGCATTTGTCCTTATTTTTCTCAGATTCATTTTATCTCCTTATAAGATTGTTTTGAATTATTTTTTCTATACTTACAATCTTAATGATATTTGTAAATATCTCCATAGCAATAATTAAATTGTCCATATTTAAATATGAAGGAGCAATTCTAATATTGCTTTCTTTCGGATCTTTAAAATATGGATATGTTGAACCCGTAGGTAAAAGTTTCAATCCAGCTTTTTCAGCCATTTCAACCACCTTAGGTGCTAACCCTTCCATAGTATCAAATGAAATAAAATATCCACCTCTTGGTTTAGTCCAAGAAGCAATACCTAAATCTCCCAAATTTTTTTCTAAAATCTCTAATGCCTTTTCAAATTTAGGTAATAATATATTCACTAATTTCTTCATATGCATCTTAATACCATCAATATTCTTGAAATAATTAAAATATCTCATTTGATTAACTTTATCAGGCCCTATAGTAACAAATTCGTAAAAATAAGTAAAATCGGTAATATTTTCTAAACTACTTGCGATAGCAGCTAAACCAGAACCTGGAAATGCAATTTTACTTGTTGAACAAAATTCAAATACCATATTAGGATTTCCTGCTTTATCACATTCTAAAATTATATCTAAAATTTCATCATCTTCATAAAATCCATGAATTGAGTATGCATTATCCCAAATGATCTTAAAGTCTTTTGCTTTAGGTTTAAGATTTGCAAATCTTTTTACTACTTCATCACTATACGTAACGCCTGATGGATTTGAATATTTTGGAACACACCATATTCCTTTAATAGTTTCATCATTTTTCACTAATTCTTCTATTAAATCCATATCAGGACCATCTTCAAGCATTGGAATATTAATTAATTCAAATCCGAAATGTTCCGCAATTGCAAAATGACGATCATATCCCGGAACTGGACACAAAAACTTTCTATTTTCGACTTGATTCCACGGTTTTTGTCCGTCAAAACCATAAAGCATTCCTTTCGTTAATGTTAAAAACATTAATTCCATGCTACTACTTCCTGCTACAATTACATTTTCATAATCAACATTAATCATATCAGCCATTAATTTTCTAGCTTCTTTGATTCCAATTTGACCACCATAATTTCTTATATCTATTCCTTCTTCAGATATAAACTCACTTTTACTATTCATTGCATCAAGAATATCATTAGATAAATCAAGTTGTTCTGGCGATGGTTTTCCTCTTGTTAAATCAAGCATATATTTTTGTTTTACAAAATTATCATATTTATTTTTTTCTATTGTAAGTAATTCTTTTAATTCTGAAATTGACATATTTCTTATCATAACTTTACCTAATTTTATCTCTAACCTTAACAAAATATTCCATAATTGAGTCTGTATATTCTCCAAAAAAAGGCCCAAGTGCAGCTTGATTAAACATCATATCAGGAGCTCTCAAGTTGGCTTCTAATATTACAGGCTCTCCATTATCTTGTAATACAATATCCCAAAATACCATGCCAAAATGAGGCATTTCCATATGAGCTTCTTCGGATATTTTTTTTATTTTATCTAGATTAGGTACTTTTAATCCTGCAAAATCAAAACCATTCGGTAATTCTCTCATCACATAAAGTTTTTTATTAACACCATAATCTTTAAGACGTCCCTCTTTATCGATACCTATAAAGTATCTTTGAGTTCCTTGATTATCTGCGAATTTTCCTTCTTCTCCGACTTTAACAAGTCCACTAACTGCATATGCTTTATCTTCCATTAAAATTGTATTAATACGAATAGTATTTATAGCTGTAGAACTTAATTTTTGTAATTCAGAATGTAATTTTAACGGAATTTGAAATGTATAATTTTGTTTATATAAATCATCAATCTTTTTTAAATCATATGGTTTATTGTGTAGTTGTACATTATTACCAGTTGAAGTTAATATAGTTGGCTTTACTACTAACTGATCATATGATTGTATAATTTTTTCAGCTTTTTCAAAAGATAATAAGTTAAAGTCTTTATCTAAAAATCTACCACTTACATTTCTAAGAACACTCTTAACAGTAGGTGTTTTCTTCAAAAAATAGTCTAAATAGTTTTTATCGCTCCAAGCAACCATAAAATTTCGGTTATTTAAACTGTGTCTAAATAAATCATAGAAAACATATGAAGACATGAATCTTGGATCATGAATACCAGTAATATTGTAAAGAATCTTAAAATAATCAAATGAATCATTTTCTATACCATATTTCGCCCAATATGATATTATTTCATTTTTCTCTTCAGAAGTAAGTTCTTTTAAATCATCTAAATGTGCCAAATATTTATTCAATTCTTCATGATGATAATTTATCTTTCTTTTTGGAAGATACACATCTTGGTACATTTTTTTAATGATATTTTTTATACCCATAACGTTCTCCTATTTTTTGTTCTTAAATATATTTAATAATGTAGTTTTTAAATATAAAAATCTTTCATCTTTTCGATATATCAAAATCATTATTAAATTAGAAATAATCACCGTTATAAATAGCTTAAATAGAAAATCAACAAAAACATTTGATATATTAAAAATATTTGCTATAAAATATGAAGTTGTTGCTGTAAACACAAATATCATAAATCTCACAATATATATCTTATAATATTCTATTACAGATTTTCTAAATATAAGTTTATATATTAATAGTGCATCAAACCATACTTGAGTTGTAACTCTTGATAAAAATGTAGCTAATAGTATTCCAAATATTCCCCAATACTGCACAAAAACTAAATTAAGTACTATATTGAGAGTAGCCATAATTGCTGGTCTATATTTTCCTTGTACAAAAAGTCCATTTCCTGTTCTGAATATTTCTACCGGGAGAACCATTATTCCAATATAATAGTTAATTACCAATATTATTATTGTCTGAATACCTAATTGAAATGAAGAATTCATCCATATTTTTGTGACAAAATGATCTAATAGTACAAATAAACAAACACCTGTAAATAAAGCTATCCAATAAGAGATAAAGTCTATTTTTTCAAACACTTTTCTTTGTTCTTTGGCAGTTGCATATACTGATAGATTCCCAATCGTGGGTTTTGATGCTTCTGCAATTGATTCAACCATTTGTCTTATACTATTGATAATAAGTTTGTAAGTTCCTAAAATAGCTAACTCTGAAGTCCCAACAAAAGCTGATATTATAATACTATCAACTGAATTTATTAAAACGCCAGAAACTTTATAAATTCCAAGAGAATATACATTATTAAACATTACTTTAGTATCTCTCTTTGTAAGCTTTTCATCTGTATAATTTAATAAATCCTTATATTGTTTAGTTGCAATTTGTGAAACTATAACATTCCTTGCAATTACAGAAATCAAATGAATAATAAGATACAACATAAATGATCTAAATATCATAATTAATACAACTTCTATTATTCCTTCAATTATAACTACAAGAGTATCAATTATAAAAACTATTCTTGCTTTTTGATCTGCAACTAATAAACTTTGTCTATATACTAAGAAGTAAGATGCAGCTGTACTAATTACATAAAATAAAAAAATTATTCTAATATCTTCTTGTATATTTGGAGCACCATTAACTATATAATTCAAGAAAGGAGTAACTGCAAAACCTGCAATTAATATTGCTGTACCAATTGTGAAATATGCTTTCTTATAGAAATTCATTAAAGCAGATACCTTATGCTTATCACCTTCTGCCATCGGCTTATAGAGTGAAAAAATCATCGCATTGGTAACTCCTAAATCAAACAGTGATAATACTTGTAATATATCCGTAAATAAAGTTGAAACCCCTGTATATTCCTTACCTAAGTAGTAAATAAATACTGTCCTAAGTAAAAACTTCATAAATATATTACTCAATTTAAGTAGTATACTCGCTCCAGAATTTTTTAGTAAATTTTGCTTTCTCATGTTTTTAATATCCATCATTTATCCTATCTAAAACTATATATTCTTCTTGTGGACTTAAGGTTAGATTAGCTCGTGTAACTTTTTTATATATAGTTTTAATATCCTCTAAAAGTAAATTTTTTTCATCCCCATCTAATTTATTATATAAGTCAAATGTATCATAAACTCTCATCTGCTCATTCTTTTTTTCTATAGTTTTAATAATTGAGAATGTACTTTTCAAAATTTTACCTTTATCCATATAAATATGAGCAATTATACCATATTGCGGCAAATCCTCGAATATTAAATATGATGAATTTGGAGACATATTAAAATTTCCTAATGAATAATAAACTGGAACATCATTTATTACATCAAATTTTTGAACTACATGTGTATGAGCTGCCACTATAAAATCTGCACCCATATTAGTAATTTCTTCTATAACCCATTTTGAATATATTCCAGGATTTTTATTAAATTGCCCGCCAATGTGAGGGTACACTATTACAAAATCAGAGTTCTCTTTTGCTTTCTCTATATCTTTTCTTAGCATATCCATATATGGTTTTGCTGTATCTTTTTTTAGATTGTCGTCTTCATGAGATTCATTATAAGTATATCCAAATAATTTAAGTATCGGAAATCTCTTTTCTTCTTTTAAATAACTTAAAAGTTTTCTAATAACTCTTTCAATAAATCCCATTTTTCTTCTTTTAACTATATAGTAAAATTCTTCTTGTGGTCTTAAAATATTAACTTTTTCTTTATCTTTGTCTTCCAATTTTAATTTATTAGATGCAAAATTTGTTCCATATGTATATGAAATCAATGCATACTTTGTATTATCAATTTCAAAATATAATGGTGATTTTTCATATTTATTTCTTTGAATTCCGGTGAATTGTATATTAGCTTTATTTAAATTTTCAATTGTATTATCTAAACCCTCAATCCCTCTATCTAGTATGTGATTGTTTGCCATGGTAACAGCATCAACACCAGATTCAATTAAATCCATTGCAAACTCTATTGGAGCATTAAAGCTCAATAAAGAATTAACATATTTAAATTTTTCTCCAGCTAATGGGGTTTCTAAATTTGCGATTGTATAATCAGAATTATAGAGTTTTTTCACATTTGAAAAAACTCCACTAAAATCATAATTATTATTTTTTTTTGAATTTTTAAGGAGAAGTGGCTCTAACATCACATCTCCTATAAAAGAAATTTTATGCATAATTTATAAAAGATTACATATTACGAAGTAAATGCCATCTTTCTCTAAGTCCTCCATAAGTATCTTGTGGTCCCCCAATCTCGAAGTCATCATTTCCTTCTAGTAATACTGGACCATTTTCTGTAATTGCAACATCCCATCCTATAGACTCGATTTCATATAGATGTTTATGTGCAGTAATCACCAAATCTATTAATGCATTCCAATATGGTAATTGATAATCCTTAAACTTAATACCACTTATTGGATGTTCGTTGAATATTCCACCAAAACTATCATGTGTCATCCCGTACTCAAACAATTTTCCAGTTTCAAGATTAATTCCTATTCCAAGTCCTCCTTTTGCTCTATTATCTACAAATGAATCCTTGTCAACACTTAATCTTAAAAAAGCATTAAAGATATTAATTTCTCCACTTTTTCCTCTTATAGTTATAATACGAATGGTGTTTACCGATTTAGTTCCAAAAGCTTGTATCAAATTATGTTGTTTTACGACATCTTGAAAAATATATTTATCATTATCAAATAATTTCTTAATTTCTAATTCAGTTTTTTCTACTCCGTCAATCGTTATCTTATTATCTTCTTTTTTGTATAAATATATATTATTTCCGCAGTCACCATTAACTGATTTTATAACTAATTCATTAAAATTATCGAATATATATGATAGATCCTTAGTTTCCTTTTGTCCACTTAATAAAACTTTACCATTAATTATTAAACCATTATTTAATACAACTTTGTCACTTCCTAGAGTTTGTGAAAAATAATGTGCAAATACATTTTTATCCCTTAGTAAACATATATAGTTATAATTACCATTATGAGTTTCATATCCTTTTTGATTTCCTTCATTTCGCATAATTCTAAAATCATTATTTGATAGGAAATCATTTGGATTTCTGAAATTTTTAATATCTAATCCCCAACTATTATAATATTCATTTAATTCATTGTACTTTAGAATCCAAATAAAATTATCTAACCATCTAACAAGGTATGACTTTCTTTCGAATCGATCATCATAATAACTATCTCTATTGATTAAATCGTTAATTAAATACACTCTTTTCGGAAATAGTGCTATATTTCTAATAAATCTAATAATCTTAACATTAACTCTATTAATCTTATTTGAAAACTTTCCCATTTTCTATCCTCTATTTTGGAAATCATTTATCCTTTGATCGATTATTTCTCCTTCTTTAACTGCTAAAGCATCTAGTAATACTTTATTAGGTTTTTCTTCTATTAATTGATCTATATAATCTGTCACCACTTCTGATATACCTATACTTGATTCTCTAAATAATATTGTTGGTGTGTGATCTATGGCATAATGAATTACACCATCTACTTCATATGTTGGCTTATCCATACTTGTAGAAACTGTAGTTTCTACCGCCCCTGCTACGTCAACAGATATATCAAGTATCAATGTATGTGGTTTTAGTCTCTTTAAATCTTCTTTGTAAATAATATGGTCTTTTCTTGAAGTATCCCAAAGTAAAGCATTTACAATTACATCATATTTATCCATTTCTTTTCTAAATAAATCTTCAGTTCTTTTCGTATATACTGTTACATCAGCACCTAATTGACTTAATATTTTTATAGCTCCATTCGCTACATTACCTCTACCGATTAGAGCAACTTTTTTATTGTATGGAGTTTGACCATAAGATAAAAATCCGTGTAAAATAGAAGCCATCCCAGCAGTTTGATTATTGTGCCAGAAACTATGTTTTCCATCTTCAAACATATCTTCCCAAACATAAGCAGTTAAATTGTTGTTAACACAAATATCTGTAATATCGCGATTTTGTACTAAATGTACCCAACCAAATATAGTTTTGTCTTTTATATCCTTTAGATATGAAGCATCACCTATCTTTGGGTCTACAATTATATCTTTATCTAAAACTTCTTCAAAACTTACTACATTGAAACCAGCTTTTTTATAAACTTCATCGCTTAAACCGAATACTTCACCATATCCAGTTTCAATATATATTTGTCCTTTATGCTTAATCTTATCGAAAAATTGTGGTAATAGTGCTCTTCTTTTTTCAAATTTTTTTCTACTTATTGGAAATCCAACTGTTTTCATAAACTCTCCTTATTTTAATTTTGAGCATTTTTATATTGCTGTGTAATAAATACGTCTTCTAAAACTTTTTCTGTAAGATCCCCAAATGTTGGTCTTGCCGTCATTTGGTTTTGATCTGGACAAGTATTATATTCTATAAATACAGGTTCTTCATTTTGATCTACAGCAAAGTCCCATCCTATAATCTTAAAATGAGGTAATTTTTTGTGTTGTACACTTATTGTATCTAAGATTTTTTTATATCCTGGTAATTCATATCCTTCAAATTTAACTTTTGAATTTGGATGACTTTCATATTTATTTCTATCAGTATCCATAGCTTCTTTTACAAGACAACCTTGTGAATCAATATTAATTTGTAGTCCTCCGGCTGAAACATTATCAACCCTTGAATTTCCAGCACCCATTCTAAAAATGCTTGAAAGTATGTGCACTTCATTTCCAAACAAGAATGTAATTACTCTTATTGTATTTAAAGATTTCGGATTAATTGCATTAATTTTTTCGTGTTGTGTTACAATTTTTTGTACTATAAAATTTTGACCTAATACATCAATTTTTTTGTATACATCATCTCTTTTGTCAATTCCTTTATCAAAAAATTGAATCAATCTTCCAGAACCGCTATCTATAGAAGGTTTCATAATAGCATTATCCCCTTCTAAGATAATATCAACTAAATGTTCTTTTGATATGATATTTCCTTGATTTTCAAAATAAATTCCAGCAATACATTTACCTATAGTTATAGGACGATTTAAATCGAAGAATAATTTGTCATGAAAGTTCTTATCTTCATAAGGTCTTCTAAACATCATATTGCTATAATATGGTATAATTTTCCCAAACCACAAATTATCAGGTATGTATCTAGGATTAAATCCTTCTTCGTCTTTTGAATATAATCTCAACCACATTTTGCTTGGCTTTTGACCATATTTTAACCAATATTTTTTATATTCTTCATAATATGAGTCAAAGTTTTTATTACCTCCACCCATTTCTTTCAAAATTTTTTTTATATATTTTGTTCTTGCATATGCTCTATATCTATTTTCTACTACCGAATAAAAATCATCTAACTTTTTTCTTAGTCCACTTCTCATAAATCCTCAAATATTATAAATTTTGTTTATTAATCTATTGAACCAAAATTCTTCTCTATCCATTTTTATAAACGCAAATGCCAGTATTGCCCATATATATCCCACTAACCAAAAAGATAAAGAGGTCATATGTATCGCCGAAATTCCTACATAAACAATGTAAAATACAACAATAAAGTCTTTCTTTTTAGTAAGCATAGACATAAAAGTATTCAATAACAGTAGTCCAAATGGAATACCAAGTATTAAACCTAGATTACTCCATACTTCAAGAATAAAATTATGACTATGTCCCCAAATAAATTGTTTAGAAACCCATGGTCTATCTCCATAAGCTCCCAGACCTAAAATCGGAGACGTCTTAATTCCTTCAAAAGACAAAGCGTATATAGCGTTTCTTCCATTGGCTTCAAAAGTTTTTCCAGATTTTAAAAGCTGAATATTTCTTGGTATATTACTATCTATATTATCTCCATATACAAATTCATCAATATTTTCAAATTCATCATCATATAAAATTGAATTATATAGAACCAATCCAGTAAACAAGATCGTAAATATCAGTAATAATGATAGACTGCTAAATAATTCTTTTTTAAATAATTTATATTTAAATTTATTGCTTACAATAGCATATATACCATATAATATTGCTGCTATTATAGGTAAAAATAGAGCAGCTCTATTACCCGCTACCAATATCATAAAATATCCTATAATTATAGGAATTAAATATATCTTTTTGCGAGTGTATAAAAAGAGACCAATAAACAAATTAACCGTCATCGCTACACTTTGACCAAATGTTAAACTATATGTCAATTTAATTTTATTCCCTTTAAAATCATTAACTAACCAGTATCCCCTATATGAGGCTACAATATATTGCATTACATTGTAAGTTAATAATAAAGTTGCAGCAGATAGGAATACAAGCATTAAATCTTCTATATGTTTTTTATCGTATAATAAGAAAATATAATATATTGCAAACATTCCGCCAGATGGAATAAATACCTTATCTATACCATACTTAACTCTAAAATAAATGTCAAAATTTTGCGGATTTAAAACAACTGATATTATAAAATATACTAAAACTACTAGATAAATTATCAAAAACACTTTAACTTTCTTTAAATTTTTTATTAAATACGGAATAGAAAAAGCAAAAGGTACAAATGATGATAAAATTATCGGGATTCTATCTGGAAAACGCATAATCATGAATAATCTAATGAAAAGCGCATCACTAGCATCTCTTGCAAAATATAAAGTAGCACCAATAATAGCCAAAAACTTTATAAATTCATTTCTATCGTTTAATATATTAGTTAAATAAAATTTAATATGCTTTATCAAAACATCCCCCATTTAAATAATTATCTAGAAAGATAGCTATATTGTATATTATATAATTATTTTTTACAATAAGATGGACGTTATTTTAAAATCATTTTTTTGAATATAATTTACTTTCTAATTATCTTAATTCTGTATTGTAAATATATGTTCCGTCATCTAAACTGATGAAATTATCATATAGATAACCTTGAATATATGTTCCAGCACTTATTTGACCCAATATTTTTGAATCTAATGATGCTTCTTCTCTATTATTCATCGTATATAATAATTTTCCTGAAATCCATTGTCCATTTTTAGTTTCATTAACGCCCACATTTTGAACATAGTTCCCATTTTCAATTAATATCCATTTGCCTAAGTCATAACCTTCAACTAGACTATTTTTTCTGTAATACTGTATCTCACTTTGACCTGGCAATTTCACAACTTTTGCTTTATCAAGCAAGTATCCTTTAACATAATTTAATTCATCTAATAAATCGAATTTATAGATATATTCTGTTTCGCTAAGTCTAATGTAATTACCCGTTACATATCCTTCTACATACTCACCTAATTTTACAATACCTATAACTGAAGAATTTGGACTCGGATTATTTCTAACATTTATAGATCGTGTTGTATATCCTTTTACATATTCTCCTATAGGATATTTTGTTAATTCTTTACTGCTAAGATATTTGCCCGTTTTTAATAATATCCACTCACCTAAATCATATCCTTCGATAAAACTTCCTGAACTTATAGTAAAAATAGTAGATCCTCCTGGATTATTAGATAAATGAGAATCTTCTTTAATATATCCACTTACATAGTTTAATTCAGATAATATTTTTGTATTATACATATATCCACCATTTAGTAAATGAATAAAATTACCTATCAAATAACCTTTAACATAATTACCTGCTTTTTCAACTCTCAAAACTTTTGAATCTAATCTAGCTTGACTTCTTACGTTCATAGTTCTTGTGATATAACCTTCAACAATATTAAGCTCTGGTAATAAATCAAATTTATATATGAACTCAGTTTCACTTAATCTTATATAGTTTCCTACTCTATATCCTTTTACATATTGATATGCTTTTTTTTCTCCCACTACTTTTCCATTTGAACTTGGTTTATTTCTAATATTGATATCTTTTGTAATATATCCTGATAAATATTCTGAAATTTTATATTGAGTTAGACCATTATCTCTTAAATATTGTCCATTATCTAATAAAATCCAATCTCCTAAGTCATATCCTTCAACATATGTTGTTTGTTTATAAGTTGTAACTTTACTACCATCCGGATTGTTAGCAACTGTAGAATTGTTTAATAAATAGCCTTTTACTCTTTCAAGCTTTGGTAATAAATTTGATTTATATACATATTTACCATTACTTAATTTTATGAAATCTCCTACAATATTACCTTTAACATATGTTCCAGCTTTTAATAATCCTACTATCTTTGAATTTAAACTAGCACCATCTCTAAGATTATAAGATCTTGTAATATAACCTGAAACTACAGGTCCTAGTTTTTCTGCTTCTGTATCAAATTTTGTTAAATTATAATTTTCTATTAATGAATTTAAGCTATTTGCATAAGCTGGAGAAGTAGCATATCTACCAGTTAAATAGTTAGTAGCTTCTCTATAATTAGAAGTACGAGATTTTCTTACTCCTAAATAAAATTTATAATTCCAAGAAGAAGGATCATCATCACCAGTAAGTACATATACATAATCTTTTAGTGACTCCATATACGATGGGTATTTTCTAAAATTAGATAAGACTTCATATCTACTTCCACCACTTGTATATTCAAAAGTTTTAATTAAAATAGAATCTCCATTGTAAGAACCTTTTACACCAAATAAATTGTGGAATGGTTTGTTCGCTAATAAGGAATTACCCCAACCAGATTCTAATATTGCTTGTGCCATCATTACAGAAGCATATAAATCATTTTCTGCAGCTAATTTTTGAGCAAGTGGTCCTATTTCATTGATAAAATCCCATGTAGTATAATCATTTGCAGTTTTGTAAAATCCACTATTTCTAGCAGGATTAATCCAATATCCTGAATTACTCTTAGTACTTGATATTTCTAACATATTATTAGATGCACTCAATACATAATATATTCCACTTGATAAAGTAGTAACTGGATTGGTGCTCTTATATGCATCACTTGCGCTACGATAAGCTTTCATGTCTGAATAAACTACAAAAGATGAATATCTATTAATTTGAGTTTCAATTCTTAAAATAGGTATATTAGGTGTAATTACAATATCACTATTACTACCAATATCATTTGGATTTATCCATGCACCTGGTTCACTATTAGAATAGGATATATTAATCATTCCATCGTATTTTGTAAATATATAGTAATCTCCAGCTGACCAATAACCCTTAGAATTAACTCTATTCTTTGCATCTGCAGCGGTGTAATAAATCTGAATTGACTTTGGTATATTAATTTTATCTTCGGCAAATATTATTGATGTATTGAGTACAAATAAAAATGCTAATGATAAAACTAATAATCTTTTTATAAACTTTAACTTCATTTTATCCTCGCTTCTATTAATATAGATTATATCTTATCAAATAAGTGTTACCTTTTCAATATATAGTTACTTTTTTGTAAACTTTTTTACACTTATTATTAACTTTTCTTTAAATAAATAAAAAAAACGCTTTTATAAAAATAATATAAATAGAATACACATTAATAATTACAAAATTATTTTCTAAATAAATAAATATATAACAAAGTTTATTAATAAAAAAGAGTGTTGAAATTACTCAACACTCTAAAATCCATAATTATATTAATCCAAGTCTAACTCGTCTAATAAAGCTCCTAAGTTTGAACCAAATGAATCTTGTGGTTCTTCACGTTCTACTTTAGGACTTTCTTTACGTTCTTTTCTTGATCTATTTTCTTTAACTTGTTTATTTTCTCTTACAGTTTCTTTAGGTTCCATTAAAGCTCTCTTGCTTAATGAAATTCTTTGATTTGCTTCATCAATTTCAAGAATTTTAACTTCTAATTTATCACCGATATTTAATACATCTGATGGTTTTTCTACATGTTCATTTGAGATTTGTGATACGTGAACTAATCCCTCAACACCTTCATCTAATTTTAAGAATGCGCCAAAGTCTAATAAGTTTACAACTTCACCTTCAACAACATCGCCTACTTTATGTTTTGATAAGAAAACATCAAATGGTTTATCTTGTAAATGTTTTAATCCTAAAGATACTCTATTCTTTTCTCTATTTGCTTTAAGAATTTTAACTTCAAATTCTTGACCAATTTCTAATGCATCTTGTGGTTTTTCAATTCTATCCCATGAAATATCTGAAATGTGAATTAAACCATCAACTCCGCCTAAGTCAACAAACGCACCAAAGTCAACCATACGTACAACTTTACCAGTAACTATTGAATCTGGAACCAATGCTTCCCATATTTTGTCAAGTTTTTCTTCTTGTAATATACGACTAGATAATACAACTCTCTTCTTCTTTTCATCAATGCTTAAGATTCGAGCTTCTAAATCTTGTCCTTCAAATTGCTTAAAGTTTCTAACGAAATAAGTAGTAATTTGAGATGCTGGAATAAATCCATTGATGCCCATTACTTTTACCACAAGTCCACCAGCATTAGATCCTTTTACAGAAGCTGTAACAATTTCATTGTTCTCAAAAGCGTCTAATAATTTTTTCCAATTTTTTAATCCTTCAACTCTACTTGTTGATAAAGAAACATTTCCTTCTCCGTCATCTAATTTGATAACGTAAACATCTATTTCTTCACCTACTTGAAAAGCTTCTTTTGGATTAGCTGCTTCTTCTTCAGACATCTCATCTTTTTTCACAATCCCATCTGCACGATATTTAATGTCAACGAAAACTTCGTCATCTTTGACATTCATTATAGTACCCTTAACTATATCTTTAGGGTAAATTTTTACCATGCTTTCTTCTACCTGTTCCATAAATTCTTCGTTACTTATATTGTCCATTAACCGACTTCCTCCTAAATCTTACCAAATACGATATTATCGTACTTTATGATATTGTATATTAAATTTAATAATTTTGCAAAAAAAAATTTACTTTTTAAGCCTTATTTTAAGCTTTATTTCAAAATTTTAAGTTTTTTCTTCATAAAAGTTAAATTTTATTAACATTATTTTATATTTACTATAAATCTTGGTATATTGCATTATATACATCGTCTACAATACTCGTATACATTTCTTTTCTACCCAATTCTTTATAATTTTCAATTTTAATTCTATTATGATAAATTAACTCTATTTTACTAAATGGTGTAAATTTACCTTTAATAGTTACTGGTAGAATATCCGCTTTTGATTTTGATGCAATTAAAGCAATACCGTCATTAAATCTTTCTCGAGATTTCTGTGATGGATCTTTTATTCTTGTTCCTTCTGGAAATATGCCGAGAACATTATTTTCTTTAAGTACTTTCAAAGATTTTCTCACTGCATCTACATCATTTCCCTGTCTATCAACTGGAATCACATGCACTGCACTAAAAAACTTCGCTAATAATTTGTATTTAAACATTTCTATTTTCCCAAGCATATGAATTTCTCTATCATATGAAACCATAATTAATAAAGGATCCCAATTGGAAATATGATTGGCACATATTATTAATGGCTCACCATCAACTGCTTCAGGTTTATTAACTTCTTTATACCAAAAAATGATTTTCATAAATACTTTCACTATTGGCATCAAAATTTTATATAACATTTGCGTCCTCCAAATATTTTACCATTAATTCTACAACCTCTTCTATACTTAAATTAGTTGAATCTATAAGTATGGCATCATCAGCTTTAACTAATGGTGTAATATCTCTGTTTGAGTCAAATTCATCTCTTCTTATTATATCATTTAATACCCATTCATAACTAAGTTTTGGATTATTACTTTGAATAAGTCGTCTGCGTGCACGTTCTTCAGCTTTGGCAGTTAAATAGAATTTCATGTCTGCATCTTTTAAAACATATGATCCTATATCTCTGCCATCTAATATAATATTAGATTTTTTTGCAATATTTCTTTGCTTTTCAACAAGACATTCACGTACTTTTTTATATGAAGAAACTAAAGAAACATTTTTTGTCACATCTTTTTCTCTAATTATCTTAGAGACATCTTCACCATCTAAATAAAATTTATCATCGATAATTTCAATATTAATATTTTTAATATTATCATTAATTACTTTTTCATCATTAATATCTAAATTATTTTTCAAAAAATAATATGTATATGTTCTATACATTGCCCCCGTATCTAAATAGTTAAAATTTATTCTTTTGGCAAGTTTTTTTGAAATAGTACTTTTACCAGCACCAGATGGCCCATCTATAGCTATTGATTTGTACATGACAACTCCTATAAATTCTTTAAATAATTAACTTCTTTATTAGATAAATTTCTATAA
>JAEZZB010000081.1 GCA_023442495.1 Bacillota bacterium | reverse complement strand
AGGAGGTTTATATGTTAGAAGTATTAAAAGAAAATCTGGGTAAAGTTATTACTTTAATACAAGAAAAATATGGAAAATTGACTAAAGAAGAAATTGCTAATATTCAACAAAACCCAAAAATGCTTTATGAAATTGTAGAAGAAAAATTCGGTGTAAAAAAAGAAAATTTAGATGAATATCTCTCAAATGTGGCTGATAAATTAAATATTTCAAATCCTGACACTCAGCTTGATAGCGTTGGAGCTACATTAGAACAGGGTAAAAACTTATTTGATGGATATAACCCAAATACTTAAAATCTATCAAAAAATAAATATTGCAAATGAATTTTGATTTTAATATTTACTTATCATTAAAATTAAAATCCTTAGACAGTTATAGTGAAGACTTGCAAGGAATATAAAATACTTCTTGAGTCTTCATTTTTTTTCATATTTTTCTTGTAAAATTCAATTCCTACTACTCTATAATTTATTGATTTAATTTTTTCATCTTATTCACATAAATAAACTAATATTTTAAACTGAAAATAAACAAAAGGCTTCAATTAAAAACTGTTGAAAAGCAAGCAACTCTCCAACAGTAATTATTAAATCTATTTTAAAATCCATTATTTTCAGCTAGTGTCTTAAACCATTCACCTGATTTTTTGATTGTTCTTTCTTGAGTTTCAAGATCTAGTTCAACTAAACCATATCTATTTTTATAGGCGTTTAACCATGACCAACAATCTATAAATGTCCAAACCTGGTATCCTACGCAATTAGATCCAGCTTCGATTCCTTTATGAAGGAATTCTAGATGTTCTTTAATAAATTCAATTCTATAATCATCTTGAATTTGACCATTTTCTTTGAATCTAAGTTCATTTTCAACACCCATGCCATTTTCTGTCATTAACCATTCGATATTGTTGTAATTGTCACGTATATTTATTGCTATATCATAAACTGCATCTGGGTATATTTCCCATCCTCTATATTTATTAATTCTTCTTCCTGGCATAATATGTGGAATGAAGAAATTTTGAGGCATTACTATTGCATCTTTTTTCATTTCATAAGGGTTTTCTTTAACTCTTAAAGGTTGATAATAGTTAACACCTAAGAAATCAATAGTGTTGTTTTTAATAATCGCTAATTCCTCTTCATTATGTTCAGGCATCAAATTATATTGTGAAATTATTTCTACAAGTTCCCTAGGATATTCTCCATGGATTGACGGATCAAGGAATGATTTGCATTGGAATAAATCCGCAATTCTTGCCGCATTCAAATCATTTGGATTTTGTGATCTTGGATACGCAGGAGTTAGATTTAATACTATACCTATTTTTGAATCTAACTTGTGCTTCCTAAATCTTTCAATTGCCTTAGCTGATGCAAGTTGTGAATTAAATCCAGATTGCACAGCTTTCTTTGGGTCAACTTCCATTGGATAATGATTTTGATTTATATATTGCTCTTCAACATGTACTATTGGTTCATTAAAAGTAAACCATCTATCAACTAAATCGCCAAACAGCTCAAATGCTTTGTCTGCATAATCTGCATAATACTCAACAACTTCCTTATTTGTCCAACCGCCTATTTCTTGAAGGATTACGGGCATATCAAAATGGAATAAATTTACAAAAAGTGTAATCCCTTCATCTTTTATGCTTTTAAAATAATCTCTATAAAAATCTACTGCTTTTTGATTTACTTCTCCATTCCCCTCAGGAATAAGTCTTGACCAGCTTATTGAAGTTCTAAAAGAATTATGTCCAGTTTGTTTTAATAGTTTAATATCTTCTTTATAATTTTCATATCTTTTTGTTGTATTTTCTGGTCCAACTTGATTAAAAAATTTATACGGTTCGAGTCTATACCATAAATCCCAAATATTTTCACCTTTACCATCTTTATGAGCTGCACCTTCTGATTGAGTTGCTGATGTAGCAGATCCCCAATAAAAATTCTTTGGAAATTGTATCATACTAGCTCCTTACTATTTACAAATGCATTATAAGCCGCACCAACAATACCCGCATCTTCCCCATATCTTGCAATCTTTAAATTAACTTTATCTTTCAATCCTTCATATAATTTGTTTTGAGCTTTTTCTTTTATCTTATCTAACAACCATGGATTGAATAAAATTACTGATCCACCTATATAAAAGACTTCTGGTTCAATAATTTGAAGAAGATTTGCTATGGCTCTTGAAAAATGTTCTGCCCATAAATCAATTATTTCTATCGCAATTGGATCATTTTCTTCATATAAATTAAACAATTCTTTAGTAGTGACTTCTCTATTGTATCTATTTGAAGCTTCTAGAGCTAATGCAGTCCCAGAGCAAAGACTTTCAAGTGTCCCTTTATACAATTGAGCATGATGTCTATCGTCATCAGCAATTATCATAAGTCCAAATTCACCTGCATAAGCTTTTTTACCTTCGATAAGTTTTCCTTTATACACAATACCGCCACCAACACCAGTACTTACAGTTATGAATACAAGTGTTTCACTTTTATCTTCGATTGCTTGAGCTAAAGCAGCTGCATTAGCATCATTTGTAAGATATGTTTTTCTACCCGTTAATTCTTCGATTCTACTTACAAATGGATTATATCTCCATGTAGGTAAGTTTGGTGCATCTAAAATCATTCCTTTTTCCAAATCCAATGGCCCTGGAGTATCAAATCCTACAAGCAGAGCCTTTCTATCTGGATCTATATTATTTATTATATCGGCTATTTCATTAATAACTATTTCAAAATCTCTTTTCCCTGTTGGAATGGATTCTTTTCTTACTATATTAAAATTTTCATCTAATAATGCCACTCTTGCTGATGTTCCACCTACATCTACCCCTATTGTATACATAATTTTTTCCCCTCTTTTAATTTAATTATTAAATTTACATATGCACCTAATAAATTATTGTCATTATAATATGTTACAGGTTTTATAATTGCTTTAGCATCTTTAAATATGCCTTCATCCATTTTTAATAGTAATTCATTTATAAATTTTTCAGATTGACTTATGCCCCCACCTATATAGATTTCATCTGGATCAATAGCATATGAAATATTGTAAATCCCCATGCAAAGGTATTGGAACATTTCATTAACTTCTTTATAGTATGGATTTTCATTTTTGAAATATAAATCAAATATCTCATAGGTAGTCTTTTCTATACCGTATTTTTCAATAATTCTACGTCTTACATTTGGCAATGTCGCAAGTTGTGAAAAATTAGTATATTCTCCCTCATT
>JAEZZB010000039.1 GCA_023442495.1 Bacillota bacterium | reverse complement strand
AGTTAGTATAAAAAAAATAGATGAAAATTCAGAAGAATCTGAAGATTATTAGTTAGATGAATAGTTATTAAAAATATCTGTTAGGAAATATGAACTGACCCCAAAAGTTGGACTTAAAAATAACTTTGAGGAGGTCAGTGTTTTCATGTCAAAATATAGTACAGAATTTAAAATGAGAGTTGTAAAAGAATATTTAGAAAAGGATATGTAAGTTAAAAAAAATAGCTGAAAAATATAAAATTTCTCATCAGGAAGTAGTAAGAGGATGGTTAAACGCATACAAATTGTTGAAGTTCCTTAAATTCAAAGAATGTCATAGCAGTTCCTGGAGAACCCATATCATCGGAGTAAAATAAATGATAGGCACTCACATAATCTTGATTTACTGTCTTCTTGACTAATCTCATTCTTAATACATAGTCATCCATTCATAATTTTTCTGTCCACTCGATATCATAACAGAAACATGATGAATTCCTTTAATCTGTTTTGTCATAAACTCACCTCATAAATGTATTTATAAACTTATGATAAAGATCACATAACGAGATGTAATATTTATCAAGAGCTTACCTCAATTATAGATACCCCAAGATGTATATTATAAATATTATAAAATGGTAATAAGTTTTTATTTACATTTTATGATTATATTTTTATAATGGGTGTAAACTTAAGATAGATAATAAATAAATTTTAATTATTAAAATTCATATATTACATTTTCCGCTATACTAATTTATTAGTGTTAAGAAGATTAGTAAAAAAAGAAATAAATTAATCAATATAAAGAATTAACATAACTATAAGTACATATTAAATATAAAAGTATATAATAATGAGGGATAAAATGAAAACACTAATAAAGAAATTATTGTTAGTTGTATTTTTAATCGTATTTATAATAGGTGGCAATGCTAATGCTAATTATAAATCTGAAATTAATATTTATGACCAAGATATGATAGATAGTTTAATAAAGGATGATAATTATTCATTTATGAATAATCAAAAAAAACACTTTAGATAAAAGTAAATTGACTAAATCTGAAGTTAATTATAAAAATTTTGATTTAAGTCTACTAGAACAATCTGTTTACGTAGAAGAATTTGGTGGAAATTATGTTGAGAATGGTAAAATGATTGTTAATATTGTTAGAGGTAAAGATTATTATGGTTCATTAAACTATAAACTTAATAATAGAGAATTTAATGATGTAATATATCGCGAAGTTGATTATTCTATGAACTATTTAAATTATGTATTAGATAGAATTTCAAAATATATGCAAATAAATAAAAATAATCTATTGAATAATTTTGCTTCTGGTTCAGTAGATGTAATAAATAATAAAGTTATTGTAGAATTATATGATTTAAATCCCAAAAATGTCTTAGAATTTAAAATGAAAGTATCAGATTCTGATTCAATTGTTTTTAGAAAGAAAACTGATAGAATGATGAATGAAATTAATGTGAATCCTGGATCTAATATTAATGTAGGAACACCATCAAAAGGGAGTTCTTCTTTTGCATATAGATCTACTAGAAATGGAGTAAAGGGCATAGTTTTATCTGGACATGCAGGAAAACAAGGTCAAAATGTTTATTATAATGGAGTTAAAATAGGAGTTATTGAGAAAAATATTAATTATGGAAGTGTAGACGCAGCATTTGCTAGGTTAACTAATACTAATTATAGTATATCCAATAGTTTAGTAAATCATACTTTGTCTACGACCCCATTAAATCCTTCTGTAGGTACAACTGTAAAAAAGAAAGGTTTTAAAACTGGTACTACTACTGGCGTTATTACAAATATCAATTCTACTCAAAATTGGAATGGAGTAATATTTACTAATATGTCGATTGCCAATTATCACTCTGCGGGCGGAGATAGCGGTGGATTAGTTTATTTTGAATTACCTTCATCTAATATAGCGCATCCTGTGGGAGTGCATAAGGGAACTTATTCAGGAAGCCAAAAATCTTTTTCTAAAGCTTCAGTTGTAAATAATAATTTAGGAACTAAAGGATATTAAAATGAATAGAAAAAAAATAATATTATTAATAATAGTTATTTCGATATTTTTAATTTCTATGGCGTGTAGTAAAAATAAATTAAATATTGAAGAATTATACCCAAAAGATACAAGTAAAAATATCGCCATGAATATTGAACTTAATGAAGACAATAAGTTTACATTAAATATCAAAAATGTAAGTGAAAATGATTATACTTTTAGCTATTATTATACTATTTATAAATATAAAAATAGCGAATGGGTAGAGATAGAAGATTTACCTCCTTTTGAAGATTTGGGCTTTGAATTAAAAGCTGGAGAAAGCTTGGATCAAACATACTTTTTCTCAGAAACACTATTTTCTGAAAATGGAAAAGGCATCTATAGAATGCGAAAAGAATTCGATAGAATTATAGATAGTGAAATATCCCCAAGTTCTGGTGGGAGTGATAAAGAAAACTCAGAATATGCTGATGTAATTTTTGAGATTAAATAATATTTTAGATATCAGATTGATTAGGTTATGAACTGACCCCAAAAAGTTGGACCTAAAAAACAACTTTTTGGGGTCACCTTATTGTTCACTTTAGTGAGTTGAGTGAACGTAAGTGAACGAAACAATAAACCACCTGCTATGCAGGTGGAAGTCATAAAGCTTTAGCTTCAAGCACCAAAAAAACCTCCTTGATGTATAATTGTGATA
>JAEZZB010000062.1 GCA_023442495.1 Bacillota bacterium | reverse complement strand
AAGAACAAATTAATGGGCCAAGTACCATTGCCATTTCCTCAGCAATTTGAGAAATACTATTTGCATACCCTAAATTTGTATTAGAAACAATTTTTGGAATTGCAGTTCTAAAACTTGGCTGAAAAACACTTCTTCCGATAGTAGTCAGAACAGAAGATAGTATCAATATATAAATATTAATATTTTCATAAAAATATGAAATAAAAAGCAAACAGGTCACTATCAATCTAATTAATTCACTAAATAGCAAAGTATTCTTAATATCTTTATTATCAGCCAACCATCCACCTATAGGACCAAAAAATAAGAATGGAATGAACCTAAAAAAATATACAACTCCAGTAAGAATATAGTTACTACCTGTAATTTCTAGAACAATAAAAACAAATACAACCTCATAAGAGTAATCTCCTAGCTTTGAAATAAATAAAGATGATAATAGTGATGGGAAATTTCTAATTGTTAATAATGCCCGCATTATCCCACCTCAATACTAAATCGAAAAGCACCTAAAGAAGAAACACCTTTTATCAACTCAAATACACTTACATTTTTTATTGAATAATTAGAACATATAAAATCAACACACTTACTAGAAAAACTAAGAGATATTCCCATACCAATACACATATGTACCCCTGAACCAAATGATAATGGCTTTTCATATCTATTTAAAGAAAATTCAAATGGATTTTTAAAAACATTAGGATCAAAATTAGCCATTCCAGTATAAAACATAATCCTATCCCCTTTTTTAAAAATAAAATCTTTATAATTAATATTTTGAGTAACTATTCTTCCCATACATAAAATAGGACTACACAATCGAGATGACTCAGTGATAATATCCCTAACATTTTCTCTTGTCACTGATAAATTAAATTTATAAATATTATAAAGAGAAGCAACAATAAGTTGCATAGTAGTTTGATGAGCTGCAATATATGTAACAACTATATCAGAGGTATTTATATCAGTAGTATTATAGAACCTTTTAAATACATCAAAAATTATTAAAAAAGATTTTACTATAGAAATAAAATGTTCCTTATCCCTTACTCTTCCATCGAAAAGCATTCCAACATTCTCTGCATGTTTAGTTAAGGATATGTCACTTTCAAATCCTACTAACAAACTTGCAAGGTAATTATTTAATTTAGATAGATTTTGTTCATCAATTATTTTTTCTTTTCCTAAAAATCTTTCTATAATATATAAAATATCTATTTTTTTATAATTATCATGAATCAATCTTACAACACCACTTTTCTTATCATCTCTAAATATAATAGATTTATTAATTAGATGTAAGAACCTTTCCACTAAATCCATTTCCTTATCAAATAATTCTAGTGGAATTAACATTCTTTTCTTAGAAACATAAGCATTACTCAATAAGTTTGAACAATCTTCATATCCATACACAACCCAATATTTTCTATCTTTATTAAAATAAAATCCTTTTGCTTTGGTATCATAAGAAATAAGTTTCTCATAAAATTCTTTATAAGAGCTAATCAAATCAATAGATGTATTACACATAAATTAACTCCTTCTTAGCTATAAATTTTCCCTCAGTATTAAGATGTTTTGCAACAAAATGTTTCATCGCTATTTGTTCAGACTCTGGCATAAGCCAAAACATAATATTTGTATACCAATACCACCCCAATTTTGTTAGATAAAATCGTTCTTTATCCTCAGTAATCAACTTATGACTTTTAAGCTGTGATATTTTTTCTTGTAATGATAATGGGATATTTATCATGTCTATTTTAGATTTTTCCACTTCACCATGATAGGGAAGCCGCATAATCAAAGCTTTCATTTCATCTAAAATCTTTGAATGTTTATTAATAGTCATAGGAATTTTTCCATTCATCATAGAATTTATATAGTTTTGTCTACTAGATGTATTAGTAATAGTATGCTCTCGTATTGATGATACTGCATTCACACCAAACCCATGTAAATCATGATCTGAATATCCATAAACATGTTCATGATAAATAAAACTATATTTATTTGTTACTACAGATTGATCTACTTCATCCACCCTAACATATCCATGCCCATTATGAGGCATAAATCCTTTACTTCTCATATATGAATCAATCAACATATTCATAGAAAATTTTCTAGTACCTGTTGTTAAAGGTAATCCTCTATCTCGAATAGCTTTATGAAGTTTTGCTTGAGTCATAACATTATCAATTGGATAAATATCAATATTAGATGTTCCTAGTGCAATAGCTTTTTCTAAATCTCTTATTAATTCCTCCTCATCTTGACCATTCATTCCATACAATATATCAAATAATACTGTTTTAAAATTTTTATTTAATAAATCAGCAGCAAAATTAATTTGTTCATATGTCGATGTAAGATTAAATAATTTTCTCCAGTTAGAATCAAACGTTTGAAGTCCAAACCTAGGATGAGTCACCCCCATTTCTTTCATAGCAGCAACTTTATCGAATGAAAGGCTTTTTATTTCTATCTCAAATGAAAATTCACAATCTTTAGATAATAGAAAATATTTTTTTATTGCTTCTCCAATTTTAATCATATTATCTGGAGATAGAAGTGATGGTGTCCCTCCACCAAAGAATATAGATTTTACCGGTATGCTAAAATAATCATTTATTTTTGATTTAATCTCTATTTCTTTTATAAGAGCATTAACATATTTATCAACAATATCATGATCTTTATATGCACCTCTAGTGAAAGGACAAAAACTACAGATAGTTTCACAGAATGGAATATGGAAATATAAAGCTCTAGAATTTATGCGAAAGTTACTTCTACCAAGAATGTCATTTATATTTTCATCAGAAACTCTTTTTCCTCGTGTTGGGAAGAAAAAATTATATACAGGAAATTGATAATCAAACTTAAATAAACCGTTATCTCGTAAATTCATACTACTCTCCTCATAGTCATAACTTTTTTGTTTTCTCTATTTCTGGAATATGACTCCCTCGCTCAATATAACGATGAGATATTTTTTGCACTTTTGGTAATTTAGCTTCTATCTCTTCTACAGCAGAAAAGCATTCATTTCCACAAGTATAAATATC
>JAEZZB010000082.1 GCA_023442495.1 Bacillota bacterium | reverse complement strand
ATATCTTGCCGCATATACTCCCGGTGCTCCATTTAACGCATCTACAAATAGTCCAGTATCATCCGCTATCACATTTTCGTGAGTTAAATCATACAGAGCTTTCGCTTTTAAATGAGCATTCTCTTTTAGAGTCTGACCATTTTCTTCCACATCTAAATCACCATAACCGATATCTGATTTCAGAACTAACTCATAATCAGAGCCTATTATTGACTTAATTTCTTGAATTTTGTCTTTATTTGAACTTGAAAGAATTATTTTCATCTTTTTTCTAATTCCTGTCTTATTATTTTATTTGCTTCTTGAGGATTTGCTTGTCCTCTTGATTGTTTCATAACTTGTCCCATTAAAAAGCCCAACGCTCTATCCTTACCGGCTTTAAAGTCTTCTATTGATTGAGGATTTTCATTGAGCACTTGATCTACTAATTTAACTAGAAATTCTGAATCATTGTTTTGTTCAAATCCTCTTTCTTTCATGATTTTTTCTGGATCTCCATTTGACTCAAATATTTCTCTGAAAATTTTCTTGGCATTATTATTTGAAATTCTTTCTCCTTTTACAAATTTTAGAAGTTTAATAAAGTTTTCATTTGAAAGTTTAATATCTGAAATTTCAATTTCATGTTCTTTAATTCTTCTTAGAGCCTCTGTAAGTATCCAATTTGCAATTAATTCCGGCTCATTAAATTCTCGAACGAGAGATTCAAAATATGAAGATAAATTTTTGTCCTTAGATAATACAGTTGAATCGTAATCGTTAAGTCCGTATTCTTTTTGATATCTTAGCTTTTTATCTCTTGGTAGCTCGGGCAAGCTTTCCTTAATTTCACGGATAAATTCATCCGAAAGATTTACTCTCGGCATATCCGATTCTACGGTAAATCTATAATCATTTTCTTCATCCTTTTTACGCATTAAAATTGTAGTCCCCGTTGCTTCATCCCATCTTCTAGTTTCTTTTGATGAAGTTTTTCCATTTTTAAGATTTTCTAATTGTCTTTTTTCTTCATAGAGAATCGCTTTTTCAACTGCTCTAAATGAATTTAAATTTTTTATTTCGGCGATAGCATGAGTTAAGCCGTTGTCGTCTTTTATATTGACATTTACGTCACATCTTAATGAACCCTCTTCCATCTTACCGTCAGAAGCCTCAATATATCTCAATCTTTCTCTCAAATCTTCTAAAAATGTTCTAGCTTCAGACGCTGATGATAAATCCGGTTCTGTAACTATTTCAATTAGTGGTACACCTGCTCTATTGAAATCTAAAAGAGTTTTTCCGTCATCTGTGTGAGTCGATTTACCCGTATCTTCCTCAACATGAATTCTTTGAATTTTAATTTTCTTGAGTCCCTCTCCTGATTCTATTTCCAAATATCCATGTTCAGCAAATGGTTCGTCTTGTTGAGTTATTTGGAATCCTTTAGTTAGGTCGGGATAGAAATATTTCTTTCTATCAAATTTCATCGACTGTCTGATTTCACAATCAAAAGCTATACCGGCTTTTATAGCTAATTCTAGTGCCTTTTTATTTATTCTTGGAAAAGTACCAACTATACCGAGACATGTCGGACACACTAAAGTATTGGGAGCTTGACCGAATTCATTTTTACATGAACAAAACATCTTTGTTTTGGTTGAAAGTTCTGCATGGATTTCTAAACCAATTATCGTCTTCATTATAAGCTCCTTTCTATTTTTTCCGCAATTTTTAACAATTTCATATCTTCATTTCTTTTTCCTGCAATTTGAATTGAACCTAGTCTTTCTTTAGAAATCGGTACTGAAATTGCTGGAATGTCGGATAAATTGGTAATAATATTAAACATACCCGTATCAAATGATGCATATGAATCTCCACTTGTTTCGCCAACTTTCTTTGGTAAATCTATTGTTGTCGGAGTTATAATTACATCATATTTATCCAATAATTCATTTATTTGATTTCTTACTTTATGTCGAATTTCCATGGCTTTCTTATAATATTTTTGATCCGTATCTTTTGATGCAAAATAATTACCTAAAGCTATTCTCCTCTTTACTTCCTCGCCAAAGTTTTCAGTTCTATTGGAAATGTAAAAGTCTTCTGTAGAAGTATACTTTTCAACCGATTCACCATATCTTAATCCATCTATTTTAGCTATATTTGATTCTACTTCAATTGCCATGATTATTGTATATACTTGATTTAACACTTCTAAATGTTCAAGTTCTACTTCTTCAATCACGGCTCCTGTTGATTTAATTTTTTCAAGACTTTCATCAAATAATTCTTTGATTTTTGGATTTACTTTGTATTCATCTCTTAGTTTTATTGTTACGATTCTAATATTTTTTAAATCTATATCATCATTAAATTTTGGTATATCATGAGATGTGAAGTCCATATCGGATTTTCCACAAGACACTTCAAACAAAGCTCGGATATCGTGTACATTATTTGCCATTATTCCAATTCTATCCAGACTATTTGACATTGAAATAACTCCATGTCTTGAGATTGCACCATATGTTGGAGCAAAACCTACGATATTACAACTATCTGCCGGTGTTCTAACTGAACCACCCGTATCTGTTCCAAATCCTACAATTGATTCTTCTCCTGCAATTGCAGTAGCCGTACCTGATGAAGATCCACCAGGACTTAAGCTAGGATCAAATGGATTAATAGATGCTCCAAAATATGAAGTTTCTGATGAATTACCCATTGCATATTCATCCATATTTGCCTTTCCTATAATTATCGCATCTGTTCGATTTAATTTTTCTATAATATCAGCATCAAAAAACGGCACAAAATTTGACAATGATCTCGACGCGGCAGTCGTCTTTAATCCTTTTGTAAGAATATTATCTTTTACTGCAACGGGAACTCCGAAAAGTCCATTAATTTCAACACCGTTTTTTATTTTTTCATCAAGCTCTTTTGCCTTTTTTAGTGCTTCTTCTTTATTTAATGTAATAAATGAATTATAATTATTTTTTTCAATATTTTCATATACATTTTTTATATATGAACTTACTGTTAATTCTTCATTTTTATATTTATCATGTAATGTTTTAATATCCATAGCTCACCTAATCTTCCAATATTTTGTCTAATTTAAAATAACCATATTCTCTATGTTGTGTATTTTGAAATATTAATTCTCTATCTGTTGATTCTTCCACTTCATCTTCTCTAAGTGGCGATGATATTTCGGACGTAATTTCAAAATATTCTTCTTTTTCAGTAGAATAGTCCAAAATATGGTCAGCCATTTCAACTACTCTTTTAAACTTAGCTATTTGTATATCTCTTTCTTTTTCATCTTCTGGTAGTCTTAAATATGCCTTATTATAATATCTTTCTACATTCATTATTTTAACCTTTCCAAAAATTCCAATAATTCTTGATTTTCATAAACTTTAATATTTAATTCTCTTGCTTTAGTTAGTTTAGATCCCGCCTTCTCACCCGCTAAAACGATATCCGTCGAATTAGATACTTGTGATGTAACTTTCGCTCCCATATTTTTTAATTTATCTTGGATTGCTTTACGATTATACCCTTCAATCGTACCTGTCACTACAATTATTAAACCTTCTAATTCATTGGATTTTTCTTCAATAATTTCTTCAAATATTATACCTTTATTTATTAATTTCTGTAAAGCATTTTTAATATGTTCATCATTGAAATAATCTAGAATTCCTTTAGCCGTAATATCGCCGATATCATTAACTTTAACTAACTGATCAAAACTTGCATTTTTAATATTATCCAAGGTTTTAAAATGGTCGACCAAATCTTCGGAAGTTTTAAATCCTACATTTGGAATCCCAAGTGCATATATAAATGCTGAAAGTTTAACACGCTTAGAATTTTCAATAGATTCAAGTATATTATTTACTTTTTTATCTTTAAATCCTTCAAGTTTATATAAATCCTCTGCCGTTATATCATATAATTCATCAAGTTCTGAAATATCTAATACTTCAATCATCTTTTCAATTGTTTTTTCAGATAATCCCTCTATATTCATAGCTTCTCTTGAAGCAAAATGTGTCATTCTTGCATTCATTTGAGGCTTACAATCCAATGCATTTGGACAATATATATGAACATTGTCATATATTAATTTAGTATTACACGCTGGACAATATACCGGTTTTTCAATTTTAGTAGTATTAGTCAAATCTTCATCTATTGCTGTGAGTATTTCCGGTATTACATCATTTGATCTTCGAATAAT
>JAEZZB010000030.1 GCA_023442495.1 Bacillota bacterium | reverse complement strand
ATATGAACCAAGTGCCTTCTTTTTATTATTTTTAATTCTTATTCCATTAAACTTATTAAAAATGTTGAGATGTATTATATCCATTTCATGAATACCTAGTATAAATACAAAAAATCCAGCTAAAAGTATGACCCATTTGTTAGTAATAAAGTTACCAAATATACCACTTCCAAATCCAAGTATTACAAAACTTGTCGAAAGACCAAGAACAAATGCAATAGTCTTAATAATCGCACCAATATTAATTTCTAATTTGCCTACTTTTATTTTCTTGTATTCATTTGATTCATCTGTAATTAATCCTATATAAACAGGTATCAGTGGAAAAGTACATGGTGCAAAAAAAGATAAAAATGCAGCCACAAATACTGAACCCATTAATATTTCTTTTTGTATCATAGTTTAACTCTCCCCCCCTAATTGCTATGACTAAATTATATAATGATAGATATAAAATAATAGAAAATAATTTCATAAATTTTATTTTGATATAATTCAAAAGTAAAAAAGCAGATTTCTCTGCTTTTCTTTTGGAGTTAATTATGATGAAAAAGAATAAACAATTTTGTGCCAGTCTTAAAAGTTTCTATCTTTTACACTTTTATAATACAATCATTTAAAAGATTTATCAACGTTTTCATTTATTATTTTTTGTTTTATTATCAAATTTGACTATAATAAAGTTCAAAATAATAAAAGCTTAATTTATAATCCCTTATAAATCAAGCTTTTGACTAATTTTGATATGAAAACATAATCATAATATTTTGTTAAATATTTTTAATAACTTCTAGAAAATCATCATTATTATCACTATTACTCATTATTTTTATTAACTGAATCATCCCTTGATCCACTCTAATATTTTTATTCATTCTACTTATTTTCATGACAGCATCTCTAAATTCTTTTGAAAGTAATAAATCATCTCTTCTTGTTCCAGATTTAATGATATCTATTGCCGGGAATATTCTTAATTCTTGAAGATCCCTATCAAGATTTAATTCCATATTACCGGTTCCCTTGAATTCTTCAAAAATCATATCATCCATTCTTGACCCTGTATCAATGAGCGCAGTTGCTAAAATGGTTAATGATCCTCCTCCTTCTATATTTCTAGCTGCACCAAAAAATCTTTTTGGTTTGTAAAGTGCTAAAGGATCTAATCCCCCAGACAATGTTTTACCAGATGATGGAGTCAAAATATTATACGCTCTTGCCATTCTTGTGATTGAGTCTAAAAGTATAACTACATCTCTTCCTTCTTCAACTAATCTCTTTGCTCTTTCTAAAGTCATTTCTGAAACACGAGCATGATTTTCTAGTTGTTCATCGAATGTTGATGCAACAATCTCTGTCTTTAAAAATACATCTCTATTACTTGTGTATTTATTCACAGATCTTTCAATATCAGTTACTTCTTCAGGTCTTTCGTCAATTAATAAAATAAATATTTTTGCTTCAGGATGATTCTTTTCTATTGCATTTGCAATTGATTTAATTATTGTAGTTTTACCTGTTTTGGGAGGAGCTACAATTAGACCTCTTTGCCCCTTTCCAACAGGTGAAAATAAATCAATCATTCTGTTAGTAATATTTTTTGAACTATCTACTAAATTTAATTTTTGTGTTGGATATATTGGTTTTAAATCTTCAAAATTTCTTCTCTTATATGCATTTTCTGGCGAATGATTATTTATCCCAAGCACATATATTAAAGGAGGGTATTTTTCTTTTTCATCATTAACTGGACGAATTAATCCTTTAATAAAGTCTCCAGTTTTAAGTCTAAACCTTCTAATTTGTGTTGGTGATACGAATACATCGCTTTCTCCAGAATCAAAATCTTCAGAACGAATAAATCCAAAACCGTCAGGTAAAACTTCGAGTAATCCTTCTATTTCTTTCGTATCATTGTTTTCTTGAGCCTTAATGTAATTTTCTTTGTGGGATTCTTTGTTATTTTCTATAGATTTTTTATGAATTTCTTTACTTTTTTCTTGTACATTTTCTTGAATATTTTCTTGATTATGTTCTGACGTATGAGTTTTTTTAGACTTTTCTGAATGTGTAATTTTAATTAATTCAATTAGATTTTCTTTATTATATTTTGAAATTGATTTTATACCTAATGCTTTTGCTATCTCTTTCAATTCATTAAGCTTCAAATCTGATAAATTATCAATATTCATATTTCCTCGTATTTTAAATAACAGCTATATCCCGTAAAAGATATAGCTGTATTATATTTCTTAAGCTTTGTTTGCACTACCAAAGATTTTTATCTTTTCATGTACCATAGCCATAATTGCTTTAGCTGGATCTGCTAAAATTTTTCTTGGATCAAATCCTTTGCCTTCTAAATCTTTACCTGCTTCAATATATTCTCTTAAAGCTTTTTGGAATGCCCATTGTAATTCTGTATTTACATTTACTTTTGAAACACCTAATCTAATAGCATCTTGAACCATTTCTGCTGGAATTCCTGTACCACCATGTAATACCATTGGAACATTACCAATTGTTTTTTGAATTTCTGCAAGAACTTCTAAGTCTAATCCTTCCCAATTATCTGGATAAGCACCGTGAATATTCCCAATACCTGCAGCTAAGAAGTCAATTCCTGTATCTACTAACATTTTACATTCTTTAGGATCAGCAACTTCTCCTCTACCAATAACTCCATCTTCTTCACCACCAATTGAACCAACTTCAGCTTCTACTGAAATTCCTTTTGAATGTGCTAATTCAACGATTTCTTTTGTTTTAGCTAAGTTTTCTTCTAAATCATAGTGTGAACCATCAAACATAACAGATGTAAAACCAGCTTCAATAGCTTGTTTAGCACCTTCAAATGAACCATGGTCTAAGTGTAAAATAACTGGTACTGTAATATTTAAATCTTCAATTAAACCTTTAACCATTCCTACTACTGTATGGAATCCACCCATATATTTATTTGCACCTTCAGAAACACCTAATATAACTGGTGATTTTACTTCTTCACATGCTAATAAAATTGATTTTGTCCATTCTAAATTATTGATATTGAATTGTCCTACAGCGTAATGTCCTTCTAAAGCTTTATTTAGTACTTTTCCGCCTTCTACTAGTGGCATAATTTCCTCCTAAAAATCTATTTTAACAAATATATTATACTCTTAAATTGAGCTAGTGTCAAAGTGTTAATTTATTGTTTTGTTCAAATCTTTATCGAAAATTAAATACAATCTCCTTCAGATAGATTATTTTATTATTCCATTTTATCTGAAATATTATTTAATACTTTATAAATTCCATAAAGTATAAACATAAGTAAAATGTAAGCAATCTGAACAAATATCATATATATTATTCCCTCAAAAGGAACGAATTTCGACACTACATCAGGAGCATGATATAGATATGAATAGTTCATATCATATCCTATCAAATTGAATATAATATTGAATATGGCTATAAATACATCTACGACTAGCGTAAATTTAATCACATACATTAAATCTTTTTTATCTATTTTAACTCTTTCAATAAAAATATAATACAACGAAGCAAGTAACATAAAAAAGTGGATTGCAAAAAACTCAAAATTTGTTAAATGCGGAAAGCTGTATTTCATAGGATCCGGTAATAAGTTTGATAATATTCCCCCCATTAGACCCCAGTGGATAGCAACTTTCATTAATTTCTCGCTACTAAAAAATATATGATAAATAAATAAGCAGGTTACAATTCTACAATGAAATAAAGGAAGCGATGTTTCTATTGAAAATGTATTAAATACAAAATACCAAAAATACATAATACTAATAGTAATAATCATCCCAATACCAATAGATTTAATGAATCTATTTTTTGTAATTTCATCTTTATTTCTTAAACTTAATGTGTAAAAAATTAATAGAACAAGCAGTATTAAAAATCCTATGTGTATATAGTTGAATGGAGTGATATCAACAAAGTCTTCTTTAGCTCTAAAAAAATGTCTTAAAATTTCCACAATGACTCCCTTAATAGTAAATTATATTTATATAATAAACTATTTTTTTATATTATAAAACTTTATATGATTTCTTTGTTTATTTAATCTATTTATAAGAAAAAAGAAACAAAACTAATGCGATGCCTCCAAAAAATCCATATTATGGATGGATGCTTCTTTTCACTAGGTCAGTTTCTTTTTCTTTTATCTAATTAAATTTTCCAAATTTCTTCTGCATAACTTCTTATTGTTCTATCAGATGAGAAGAACCCACTATTTGCCATGTTGATTAAACCTTTTCTAGCCCAAGCTCTTCTATCTCTATAGTCTTTATCAATCTTTTGTTGAGCCTCGATATAAGATTGAAAGTCTTCAAGAACAAAATATACATCAGGTCTATTTCCGTCTTTTGGATCAATTAGTGAATTATAAATATCTAAGAAATGATTTGTTCCATTGTCGGAAATATTCTTTTCTTTTAATAATGCATCTACTACTCTCTTAAGTGATTCATTTGATTCATAGACTTTCACAGGATTATATGTTCTAACTAATTCCACCAATTCTTCTTCTTTTCTTCCAAATAGATAATTATTCTCAAGTCCTGCTTCTCTAAAGATTTCAACATTTGCACCATCCATTGTGCCAAGAGTAATTGTAGCATTCATCATAAATTTCATATTTCCTGTACCTGAAGCTTCTTTGCCAGCTGTGGAAATTTGTTCTGAAACATCTGCTGCTGGGAATAAATATTCTGCATATGAAACTCTATAATTTTGAATAAAAACTACTTTTAATTTATCATTTACATCTGGATCATTATTAATCATTTTTGAAAGTTCATTAATAAATTTAATAATACCTTTTGCTCTAAAATATCCAGGTGCTGCTTTTGCACCAAAAATAAATGTACGTGGCGTCATATCAAAATCTGGATTTTCCTTTAGTTGATAATATAAATGTAAAATGTGAAGAGCATTTAATAATTGTCTTTTATATTCATGAAGTCTTTTAATTTGAATATCAAATATTGAATTTGGATTAATTTCAATGCCTTCATATTTTTTAATATATTTTGCTAATCTAACTTTCTTTTCATGTTTGATTTTATTGAATATATCTAATACTTCCTCATCATCAGCAAATTTTTCAAGTTCTTTTAATTTACTGATATCATGCTTCCATTCTTCTCCAATTAATGAATCTACATAAGCTGTCAATTCAGGGTTTGCATATTGTAACCATCTTCTTGGAGTTACACCATTAGTCTTGTTATTAAACTTTTCAGGATAGAATTTATACCATTGATTTAATGTATCTTTCTTTAAAATATTTGTATGGATTTCAGCTACACCATTTATAGATGTTGACATATATGTTGCTAAAAATGCCATTTCAACCATTTCGCCTCTTACTATTCTATATGGTTCAAGTTCTTCTTCAGTATAGCCTTTTTTT
>JAEZZB010000100.1 GCA_023442495.1 Bacillota bacterium | reverse complement strand
CAGTTGAAGGTTGACCTAGCTTAATGTATGAAAGACCTACATCATAAAGGGTTTGAAGTTTTTTCCTAATTGGTTCATGTGATTTAAAAAATTCTAAACCTTCTTCAACTGTCATATTTAAAACATCGGAAATATCTTTATCTTTGTATTTTACTTGTAGCGTTTCCCTATTATATCTCTTACCACCACATACTTCACATGGAACATATACATCTGGCAAGAAATGCATTTCTACTTTGATGACACCATCACCACCACAATTTTCACAACGACCTCCTTTAACATTGAAAGAGAATCTACCTTTATCATAACCACGCATCTTTGCTTCATTTGTCATAGCAAATACATCTCTAATATGATCAAAAGTTTTAGTGTATGTTGCTGGATTTGATCTTGGTGTTCGTCCAATTGGATTTTGATCAATTTCAATGATTTTATCTATTTGTTCATAACCAATTATATCATCATGATCCCCAGGAACCGCCCTTGAACCGTGAAGTTTTTTCATAAGTCCTGTGTATAGAATTTGATTTATTAATGAAGACTTTCCAGAACCTGAAACTCCGGTAACTAAAGTAAATACCCCTAAAGGAATATCGACATCTATATTTTTGAGATTATTTTCTCTTGCTCCTTTTATAGTTAACTTAGCTGATGGTTTTCTTCTTTCTTTTGGGACTGGGATAAATTTTTTACCTGATAAATATTGACCAGTTATTGAATTTTCATCTTTTAGAATTTCCTCATATGTGCCCTTAAAAGTAACTTCACCACCATGAACACCTGCTCCAGGCCCGATATCTACAATTAAATCTGATTCTTTCATAGTATCTTCATCATGTTCTACAACGATTAAGGTATTTCCTAAATCAGTTAAATTTCTAAGAGAAGCTAGAAGTTTGTCATTATCTCTTTGATGAAGTCCAATACTTGGTTCATCAAGTACATATACTACACCGACAAGTCCTGCACCTATTTGTGTTGCAAGTCTTATTCTTTGTGATTCGCCACCTGATAATGTACCTGCAGATCTTGATAAAGTTAGGTATTCAAGTCCTACTTCTTTTAAAAATCCCACTCTTGCTTTTATTTCTCTTAAAATTGGTTCAGCTACTATATTGTCTTTTTCGCTGAATTTTAAGGAATTTATCCATTCAAAATCTTCATTTACAGATAAATCTGTTACATCTATAATATTTTTCCCATCTATTGTAATTGCAAGAATCTCTGGTTTTAACTTTTTACCATGACAAATTTCGCATACATTTTCAGACATAAATTCATCAATTCTATCTTTCATAGCTTCTGATGCAGTTTGTTCATGTCTTCTAGCTAAATTTTCAACTACGCCCTCCCATTGCAATGTTTTATTTCCAATGCTTTTAAAATGAGAATCAAATCGAATATTCATTCTGTAGTCAGTTCCATAAAGTATTTCATCAAGCATTTTTTTTGGAGCTTTGAATATTGGAGAATCCATGTCAAAACTATTTCTCTTTGCAATTTCCTTAAAGATTTCATAATAATAAGTTCCTTTTTTGGATGTTGCAAATGGTCTTACCGCTCCTTCAGCAAGTGATAGTGTCTTATCTGCAAATACTAATTCTGGATCTACCCTTTTGTGATATCCCAATCCATCACAATTTTCACAAGCTCCGAAAGGCGCATTAAAAGAAAACATACGGGGTGAAATTTCACTTAAAGACATATGACCATTTGGACAAGAAAGTGTAGAAGACATTAAGAAAGATTCACCATCAATAACACTTATTTCAACCTTACCATCAGCAAGATTTAATGCAGTCTCAAGTGATGATGCAAGCCTTGACTCAAGCCCTTCTTTTATGACCAATCTGTCTACAACTATATCAATACTATGTTTAATATTTTTCTCTAAATTGATTTCATCTAACGTTATATCAAAAATTTCTCCATCAATATTGACTCTTGAGAAACCTTGTTTTTTGATATTTTCTAATAAATTTTTATGCTCTCCCTTTTTACCCTTTATAATTGGGGCTAAAATTAGAATTTTCGTTCTATCTTCGAGTTCCATCACTCTATCAACCATTTGATCAATAGACATCGCTTTAATCTCTTCTCCACAAACAGGACAATGTGGTACTCCGACATTAGCATACAAAAGTCTTAAATAGTCATAAATCTCTGTCACAGTTCCAACTGTTGATCTTGGATTTCTATTTGTGGTCTTTTGATCAATAGAAATTGATGGCGAAAGACCTTCAATAGATTCTACATCAGGCTTATCCATTTGTCCTAAAAATTGTCTTGCATAAGAGGACAAAGATTCGACATAACGTCTTTGCCCCTCAGCATAAATCGTATCAAATGCAAGCGATGATTTTCCTGAACCTGAAATTCCTGTAAAAACAATCATTTTATCTCTAGGAAGTTCCAAGTCTATATGCTTTAGATTATTAACTCTTGCATCTTTTATTACTATATTTTCTAAACTCATCTATTCACCTATATTCCATATTCACTCTTAAGTTTTCTAATTTGATCTCTTAATGTCGCAGCTTTTTCAAAATCTAATAATTCAGCTGACTTCATCATTTCTTCTTCAAGATTTACGATAATTTGGTGTAATTGATTTGAATCAATATCTGTTGCTTTCATATCGTAATCTTCTTCATCTTCGGCAGCCATTGAAACTGTTGTAATAGCCGTAATATCTTTTATAATTGATTTTGGAACAATATTATGTTCTTCATTATATGCCATTTGTATATTTCTTCTTCTATTTGTTTCATCTATTGCAAGTTTCATTGAATTAGTAATACTATCAGCATACATTATAACACGCCCTTCTACATTTCTTGCTGCTCTTCCAATTGTTTGAACAAGTGATGTTTCTGAACGTAAAAAACCTTCTTTATCAGCATCCATTATTGCAATTAAGGCAACCTCTGGTAAATCAAGTCCCTCTCTAAGCAAGTTTATGCCTACCAAAACATCATATTTCCCAAGTCTTAAATCTCTTAAAATCTCAACTCTTTCAATTGTATCAATATCTGAATGAAGATATGTAACTTTCATTCCATGGTCTTTCATAAAGTCAGTTAAATCTTCTGCCATTCTCTTTGTTAGCGTAGTAATCAAAGTTCTGTATCCCATTTCAGTTGTTTTTTGAACTTCATTTATCAAATCGTCAATTTGATTTTTAGTTGGTTTCACTTCAACTGATGGATCTATTAGTCCTGTAGGCCTAATTAATTGTTCTACTTCAACTTCTTGATGTTCTTTTTCGTATATACCAGGTGTTGCAGAAACAAATATTGCCTGATCGATTAAAGATTCAAATTCATGGAATTTAAGTGGTCTATTATCAAGTGCAGAAGGCAATCTAAATCCATAATCAACTAAATTTTGCTTTCTTGATCTATCCCCTTCATACATTCCTCTAACTTGTGGCATAGTAACATGCGATTCATCAACCATGAGTAGCCAATCACCTTCAAAAAAATCAAGTAAAGTATATGGTCTTGACCCTGGAGCTCTCTGATCTAAATGTCTTGAATAATTTTCAATTCCTGATGTAAAGCCAACTTCTTGAAGCATTTCTATGTCATAAAGAGTTCTTTGTTCAATTCTTTGAGCTTCTAACAGTTTGTTATTATCCTTAAACCATTTAATTCTTTCTTGAAGCTCTTGGCTAATTGTTTCAACCGCTTTATTTATCTTATCTCTTGAAGTAACATAATGAGATGCAGGAAATACCATGATATGACTCATTTTAGCAATTACTTCACCTGTTAAATAGTTTAATTCGGTAATTCTATCAATTTCATCACCAAAAAACTCTACTCTATAAATATTTTCTGTTGCTTCTGCAGGAAAAATATCGACAATATCCCCTCTGACTCTAAATGTTGCACGAGCAAAATCAATATCATTTCTAGTATATTGAATTCCAATTAATTTCTTTAAAAGATCATCTCTTTCTATTTGCATTCCTGGTCTTAGTGATACAGACATAGTTTTATAATCACTCGGAGAACCAATACCATATATGCAAGAAACTGATGAAACTATTATTACATTTTTTTGTTCAAATAATGCAGCTGTTGCTGAGTGTCTCATTTTATCGATTTCATCATTAATTGATGAGTCTTTCGCTATATATGTGTCTGTTGCAAATACATAAGCTTCCGGTTGATAATAATCATAATATGAAACAAAGTATTCAACAGAATCATTTGGAAAGAATTCTTTAAACTCTTGAAATAATTGATATGCAAGAGTTTTATTGTGCGCTAAAATCAGGGTTGGTCTATTAACTTGTTGTATTATATTTGCCATTGTGAATGTCTTTCCAGAACCTGTTACACCTTTTAATGTCTGAAATTTATTACCTTTATATATACCTTCAACCAAAGTCTTTATCGCATGTGGTTGATCGCCCATTGGTTTAAATTTTGATTGTAAATCGAATATACTCATTTTTCTACTTTCTTTTTCTAAAAGCAATAAATCTTTTATTCTTTTAATAGATTAATTGCTTTTTGTAATTGTGTATCATCTTCTAAATATTCAACACCTATTTTTGTTACGCCCTCAGGTATTTTTACTTCGTAATCTGGAGAAATACCCACACCATGAATTTGATTGCCGTTTGGTGTGTAAAATTCTGCTACGGTTAGTTTTACACCTTCTTTTTTGCCATTATTGTTAATTGGATATATTTGTTGAATTATTCCCTTACCAAATGAAATTTCTCCAACAAGCTCAGATCTCTTATTATCTTGCAATGCACCAGATAAAACTTCTGAAGCTGAAGCAGAGCCTCCATTTATAAGTGTAATCATTGGTAAATCAATTTTTCCATTAATTACTTTTATATCTTCATTTTGACTTCCATCTTTATATCTTACCGAAATTACTGTAGATTCATCCATTAAATAGTCAGCTATTTCAACTGTTTGGTCTAATAAGCCACCAGGATTATTACGTAAATCAAGTATTAAACTTTTAGCACCTTGATTAATCAAATTATCAACTGCAATTTTGAAATCATTTGCAGTTCTTTCTTGGAATCCTGTTAATAGAACATATCCAATATAATTATCTAACATTTGTGAGTGAACTGATTCAACTTCAATTATCGCTCTAGTAATCTTAAAATCTTTAACTTCTTGACTATCGCCAGTTCCACGAAGAATTGTTATATTTATATCTGTATTTGGTTCACCACGCATCAAAGTAACTGCTTGATTTAAGCTATATCCATTTACAGCTTCGCCTTCAATATGTGTAATTATATCTCCAGTTCGAAGTCCAGCATTTTCTCCTGGAGTTCCCTTAATTGGAGCTACAATTTCAATTAAACCATTTTCATTTAATGTAACTTCAACACCGATACCACCAAACTCACCAGAAGTTTGTTCATTTAACGCTTTAAATTCTTTTTCACTATAATATTCAGAATATGGATCACCTAGAGATTGTATAAGCCCCTTATAAATGCCTAGTTCTAAATCGACATCAATATCATTTACGTCTAAAAATTTATTATTTATAAGATTTTCTAAACCTTGAATATTGGTCATTATTTTTGACAAATCAATATTTTTATTTTTATTCAATACTTCACTATCTCCACTACTTTGTGTTTCTGAATGATTTTGCTTATCAAAATTATTTGGATTAAAAAAAGTATTTGAGCAAGAAGTTAAACTCAAAGTAGCTGCAAAAATAGTAAATGTTAATAATAATTTTTTTTTCATATTTTTTTCTCCAATATTTAATATATCTTTTATTATAACACTATTGCGTATATATTATGTAATTAATAAAATTTGAACAATAAATAATCACTTGCTAGTTATACTTACCCAATTATTAAAGGTATAATAATTTTTATTTTATTAATTTAATAGTATTAATTAAAAAAATTAAATGCAAAAACAGAAAATTTGAATTATCAAATTTTCTGTCATCAATTTGCTATATTTTTTTTATTATCTTATATATAATAATGGATCAACTCTAACCCCATCTTTCCATACTTCAAAATGAAGATGAGATCCAAATGAATATCCTGTATTGCCTATTGGACCTATATATTGTCCTCTAGTTACATATTGACCAACTCTTACTGGTGGTAATGTATCCATATGTGCATATCTTGTCCATATACCATTTCCGTGATCTATTAGAACTTGATTTCCCCATCCTGCATAGCTATAATTAGATTCTTTTACAACACCATCTCCTACTGCAAAGATTGGCGAACCTGTACTTGCTGGTATATCAATACCCTTATGAGCTGGACCATATTGATATGTTGGATCCATAAAGTAAGCTGAAATATATGTATTTATTGTTGGCCATCCAAACATTGCGCCTGAATAAGATGGAGCTGATGGAGTATCTTGTTCATATTTTTCCGCTTCTTCTTTTTTATTAGCTAATTGTTCAAGTAACTCTTTTTCTCTTTGTTTGGCTAATCTATCCTCCTCTGCTTTTTGTCTCTCAGCTTCAATTTCACTTTCAATATTTGAAATTTCTGCATTTATAGATGCTTTTTGAGCATTTAATTTAGATTTTTCTGCTAATTTTTCATTAAGATGAGCTTCATATTCATCAATTTTAGAATTTAATGCTGCTAGAAGCTCGTAGTTATCTGCTTCTTCTTCTTTTATTTTATCTAAAAGCGCCTCTTGAGCCTCTCTTTTAGTTTCTAGTTGTGCTTTTTCTTTTTGAGCATTTTCTTCAGCTATTTCTAAAGCTTTCTTCTTACCATTTAATTCAGTAACTAATACATCTAATTCAGTTTTTTGATTTTTTAATTTTTGAATAAGATTTTGATCATATTCTGTGATAGTTGTCATCATCTTATTTCTACTTAAGAAGTCATTTATGTCTTTAGATGCTAATAGAACCTCTATTTTTTCGGCATCTCCTAATTTGTACATAGCTCTTAATCTATCTCTTAATAGTGATGTTGTTTTGTTAATATTTTCTTTAAGTTTATCAATTTCAACTTGTTTCATTTCGATATCATTTGTAATATCTAATATTTGTTCAGTAAGTTCATAGATTAAATCAATTGATTCTTGAATTTCAGAATTCAAGATACCTATTTGTTGTTCATAATCTAATCTTTGAGAAGATAATGTATTAAGAATAGATTGAACTGATTGTTGTTCTAAAATTTGTTGATTAATTTTTGCTTGTACTTCATTAATAGCATTATTTTGATTGTATATTTGACCATCAATACTATTTACTTGATTTTGGGCATCATTAAGTCTTGAATTAAGACTTGATGCATTTACATTCGTCCCACTTAACGCTAAAGAACATGCAACAATAAATGCTGATGCCTTTATAAATCTTCTTTTATCTGACATAATTAACCTCTCTGTCTAATAAATACTTTCTAATTGATAATACTGATCCTAATACACCAATACCTAATCCTAATGATAATAAAATCTGTAATAAACTCATTTGGAATACCTGTGGTGTGATTAAACTTACAATTGGATAATTATTTGCTATTTGCAATCCGAAATTTTCATATACGAATGAATATAGATAATATATCGCTAAGTAACTCAATCCCGAAGCTAATAAACTATAAAATATACCTTCGATTAAAAATGGTATTAATATATAGCTATTTGTAGCTCCAACATATTTCATAACTGCTATTTCATGAATTCTTGAAATAACCGTCAATCTTATTGTATTTGCTATTATAAATAGTGAAACAACCATTAATAATACAACTAATAGTATTCCAAATAATTTAGAATAATAAGATAGTTTAGAAACTTGAGTAACAAGTTCTCTATAATAGTTTACATCTTCTACAATTTCTTCATTTTCAACTTTTTTTACGAAATCGTCCGCTTCTTCAATATTAGTAATTTTTACTACAAATGACGCTGGTAAAAGTCCATCCGCTTCTACATTATCAAGTAAGTCTGCATTATCTTTCCAGCTTTCTTTCATAATTTCTAAAGCTTCTTCTGAAGATCTATATTCAACAGTCTTATCGATATCTATTTCATTTATCTTGTTTTCAAGCTCAGCTACCTGCACCACTGTTGCTTCATTTTTAATAAAAATTTCAACATCATTTACTTTTGTCTGTATTTTTAAAGCTATACTATTAACAGTCACTACTATGATAATTATTAGTCCTGTTATAAAAAGTGTAAAGAATATAGAAGTAATTGAGGTTGCACCTAAATTTTTATGAATCCATATACCTTTAATCCCTTCGATTAAAGTGTTATAAAACTTTCTAAGCAATTTCATTTATATAACCTCCAATCGAATCTCTTATTATACTCCCACCATAAAAAGTAATTACACGTTTATTCATCTTGTCTACAATTTCTTTTGAGTGTGTATTAATAATTATTGTAGTTCCAGTTTTATTAATTTCTTCAAAATATGTAATTATTTCCCAAGCTGTGTCTGGGTCTAAGTTTCCTGTAGGCTCATCAGCTAAGATAACTTTAGGATTTATTGCAATAGCTCTCGCTATTGAAACTCTCTGTCTTTCACCACCAGATAACTCATTTGGATACGCTTTAGATCGATCCGATAAATGAACCAATTCTAAAACCTCAGTTATTCTTTCTTTCTTTTGATTCCTACTAAAACCTTGTACATCTAATACAAATTCAATATTTTCATAAATATTTCTATTTTCAAGTAATCTAAAATCTTGGAAAACCACTCCAACACTTTTTCTAATTTCAGGTATCATTCTTCTAGAAACTTTTGTAATATCCTGTCCATCTAGCATTATCTTTCCACCATCAGGATCAATTTCTTTAAGAATTAATCTTGTAACTGTAGATTTCCCAGCACCACTAGGTCCTGTTATAAAAACAAACTCGCCTTTTTGTATGTGAAAATTCACACCATTCAAAGCTACTATATTATGAGAATACTTTTTGTTTACGTAACTAAATCTAATCATCTTTTTACCGTCCTGCAAATATTATAGCACAAATAGTTACAAAAAGGTTAAAATTTATAAATAATTTTAACCTTTTTGTAAGTTTTATTAAATATTTTAAACATTTTGTAATAATTATATATATACTATTAAAAATGGAAAATTTCATAAAATACAGCAGCTTCTATTGTTGTAATTTCAACGATTACAGCTTATTTTATTAATTTAATATGATTATATTTTACATAGTAAATAATTTAATATTTAACTCATCTAATCCTCTTAATACTCAAATTTTATAATAATCGTAAAAAATTATTTAGAAATAAAAAAGAGGATTAATGAACTAACTTAAAAATTTTAAACTAAAATCAACTTTTAAGACATAAGTTCAATATCCTCTTTTTTTATATAATATTTATAATATTCTTCAGTAATAATATATTACATTACTGTTGCTTCCCCTTCATATACAATTCCTGAAAAAGCATCAAGTGTAACTACATCACCGTCGTTGATGCCTTTACCTTTAAGTTCAGCACCGATAATTGCTGGTAATTTATAATGTAGAGCAGTAATTGCTGCATGTGAAGTTAAACCACCTTGTTCAACAACTAATCCTGAAGATTTTTCAATATATTTAATCATTTCAGCATCTGTATATTTAGCTATAATGATATCTCCATCTTCAAATTTATCTTTTAATTCTTCCACTGTATTTACAACACAAGCTTTACCTACAACCGCTGCCTTACCAATTGCTTGCCCTTGAGCAAGTACATTCGCAACTGTATGAACCTTAATCATATTTGTAGTTCCCTTTGTTGCAACTGGAATACCGGCTGTTAAAACTATTAAATCACCTTCATTGATATATCCATTCTTTAACGCTTCTGAAATAGAGTTATCAATTAATTGGTCTGTTTGTTCTACTTTTCTTGTGTGAATTGGATGAACACCCCATACTAATTCTAATTTTCTTGCCACTTTTTCTACATGTGTTGTAGCTATTAAAGGATTATTTGGTCTGAATTTCGAAATAGCTCTAGCTGTTGTACCTGATGTTGTAGCTGCAATAATAGCATTTGCCTTTAATTGTCCAGCAATTCTTGATACTGAATTTGAAATTGCATTTGTAGGATCATTTTCAATCCATTCACTTCTTGATGCTACTGCTTTCTTATAATCGATTGATTCTTCAATATATTTAGCAATTCTATTCATAGTTGCAACTGCTTCTGCTGGGAATTTACCAGCTGCTGTTTCACCTGATAACATAATTGCATCTGAACCGTCTAAAATAGCATTTGCCACATCATTAACTTCAGCTCTTGTTGGTCTTGGGTTTCTAATCATAGAGTCTAACATTTGTGTTGCAGTAATTACTGGTTTACCAGCATAATTGCATTTTCTAATAATATCTTTTTGAACTAGTGGTACTTGTTCATTTTGAATTTCAACACCTAAATCCCCTCTAGCTACCATGATACCATCTGATACTTCGATAATTTCATCTAAGTTTTCAACACCTTCTTCAGATTCAATCTTAGAAATAATGTGAACATCTTCTCCACCAAATTCTTCTAATACTTTTCTAATAGCCAATACGTCATCAGCTTTTCTTATAAATGAAGCTGCAATAAAGTCTACACCATTTTCAATACCGAATTTAATATCAGAAATATCTTTTTCTGTTAGTGCAGGTAAATTGATTTTAATACTTGGAGCATTAAGACCTTTTCTATCTTTTAATTCTCCATAGTTAATTACTCTTGTATAAATTTCTGTATCTTCAATTCCTTCAACTATAAATTCTACAAGACCATCGTCTATTAAAATTCTTGATCCTACTGATAAATCTTTTGGTAAATCTTTATATGATACTGAAACTATTGATTGGTCACCTTCTATATCTCTTGTAGTTAATGTAAATTTATCACCAGCTTTTAGATTAACGACCATTTTATCCTTAAAAGTACCGATTCTGATTTCTGGTCCTTTAGTATCAAGCATAATTGGTGTATGTGTGCCTAATCTTTTTCTCGCTTTTTTGATATTGTTTATTCTTACTAAATGTTCAGCATGATCACCATGAGAAAAGTTCAAACGAGTAACATTCATACCTGATTTAATAAGTTGTTCTAACATTTCTACTGATTCACTTGCTGGTCCTATTGTACATACAATTTTAGTTTTTTTCATTTTAACTCCTAATTTGCTAACATATTTGCTATTGTATAAAGTTCTCTATTAAATTCAGATTTAGCATTTACTGCTTCTGTTATTGGAAGATTATATATTCTACCATCCTTGATACCGATAGCTTGTGAACTTTGACCTTCCATCAATAGTTCAATAGCTTTTACACCCATTTCACTTGCAATCATTGCATCATATGCAGATGGGCTACCACCTCTTTGTATATGACCTAGTATTGTAAGTTTAGTTTCAACTCCAGTTTCAGCTTCTATTTTTTCAACTATTTCTTTAGAATTTCCTACACCTTCGGCAACAACAATAATGTGGTGTAATTTCCCTCTTTTTTTCCCTCTACGTATTCTTTCTAATATTTGATCCATATCTACAGGAACTTCAGGGACTAATATTGATTCTGCTCCACCTGCAACACCTGCATAAAGTGCAATGTCTCCGCAATGTCTACCCATTACTTCAACAACATTTCCTCTACCATGTGATGACGAAGTATCTCTTAATTTCCAAATAGCTTCTTTTACAGTTTCTACAGCTGTGGTATATCCTATTGTAAATTCAGTATAACCCATATCATTATCTATAGTTCCTGGAATACCAATGGTTTTTATGCCTCTTTCATGTAGAATATTAGCTCCAAGGAATGAACCATCTCCACCAATTACTACAATTCCTTCTATACCATAACTTTCAATAACTTTTACTGCCTTGTCCTGACCTTCTTTTGTTTTAAATTCTAATGATCTTGCTGAACCTAGTATAGTTCCACCTTTATGAATAATATCTGCAACAGATGATACATTCATTTCATATATATCACCTTTTATTAATCCATCATATCCATTTCTAATACCTTTAACTCTTAATCCATTAGCAAATGCTGCTCTTGCAGTAGCTCTTATCGCAGCATTCATTCCTGGTGCATCTCCACCAGATGTTAAAATACCAATAGTCTTCATCAATCCTCCTGCTTTATTACAATATTCTCATCGCCTAAAATAGCTTCTAAATCTGTCAATAAATTTTTATTATTCAAATCTACCGTAATATCTTTTAATACTCCATATCTATTTGTGTCGTAAAAATAAATAGTTACCTTTGAGTTTCCTCTATAATTGCTTAATAAAGATTTAACATTATTATATATTTTATTATTTTTATAGCTCATTTTCAAATAAAGCTGATAATTATCATTAATTATATCATTATTTAAGTCAGATTTCACAAAATTTTCATCATTTATTTCAATAGCTTCTCTCATTATTACACTAGGATTTTCAACATCTGAAATTTGTAAATTACCTTTAATTAATATCGCTTTATCTTCAATAAAAATATTTTTGTATTTTTCAAAAACTTGTGGAAATACAACAATATCTATACTACCATAATTATCTTCGATTTGTAAAAATGCCATTGGAGCATTTTTTCGAGTTAGTATTTTTCTTACAGATGTAATTATACCACCCATAACTATGCTTTTATTGTTTAAATTTTCTTTCTCAATCAAATCAAGAGTCGTAAAATTAATATATCTTTCAACTAATTTACCATATTCTGCATATGGATGATCGGAAATATACACTCCCAAATATTCTTTTTCATATCTAAGAAAGTCCATTTTTTTGAATTCATCAATTTCTGGTATATGTACATTGCTTTCAACTTCTGAAAACATATTAAACATATCTTTTTGACCTTGAATATTTTTTCGATCCCTATTATTATATGAAGCTAATAATTCAAGATACACTTTTTGCATTTGTGATCTTTTTAGTCCAAAATCATCCATTGCTCCCGATAAAATCAAAGCTTCTAAACTAGATTTATTAAGATTTGAACCATCTATATTCGACATTCTCTCAACAAAATTTTCAAACGAACTAAATTTTCCTTGATTTCTTTCTTTAACTATCGCCTTTGCAAGATGATTACCCATTCCTTTTATAGTGGAAAGTCCTATTCTTATCTTCCCATTTTCTACAGAAAATTTTTGGTAGGAATTGTTTACAGATGGAAGAAGTATTTCTATATCTAATTTTTTCGCTTCTTTTATATATAAATGCACTTTATCTGTAGAACCTATTATTGATGATAATAGAGAAGCCATGAATTCTTGAGGATAATATTTCTTTAAATATGCAGTTTGCATAGCTACATAGGAATAAGCAGCAGAATGCGATTTGTTAAATGCATATTTTGCAAAGTCAATCATCAAATCATATATTTTATTTGCAATCTTCTCATCTACGCCATTTCTAACTGCTCCTGGAACTTGAATTTTACCATCAACTATTCTACCATGAATGAAATATTCTCTATTTTCTTCCATGATCGACATTTTTTTCTTACCCATGGCTCTTCTCAAATTATCAGCTTCACCTAGACTAAATCCCGCTAATTTTTGAACTATTTGCATTACTTGCTCTTGAAATACAATTACCCCATATGTTGATTCAAGAATAGGCTTTAAAAGCGGATGTAAGTATTCAACTAAGTCTGGATTATGTCTATTTCTTATATAATTTGGAATTTCATTCATAGGACCAGGTCTGAACAAAGAGTTCGCGGCAATTAAATCATCAAATCTTGAAGGTTTCAAATCCTTTAAAAAAGCTCTCATACCCTCAGATTCAAATTGAAATATTCCGATAGTGTCTCCTTTATTAAATATTTCCATTACTTTTTGATCGTTTAAATCAATATTATTAATATCTATTTCAATATCATAATTATACTTAACAAGGTCTACAGCATCTTTAATTACGGTTAAAGTTCTTAACCCCAAGAAATCCATTTTTAATAGTCCGAGTTCCTCAAGCTCAATCATATTGTATTGAGTTGATATTTGATCTCCTGTTCTCAATAAAGGTACAAATTTATCAACAGATTTTGATGCTATCACAACTCCTGCCGCATGTGTTGATACATGTCTTGGTATACCTTCTATGGCTCTTGCCATATCTATTAATTCTTGATTTTTCTTATCTTGCTTATATGAAGATTGGAATTCTTTAGAAACCTCTAAAGCCTTATCGATTGTCATCTTAATTTCTTGTGGGATTTGTTTAGCAATTTTATCAACTCGCGAAAGTTCAATATCTAAAACCCTGCCAACATCTCTTATTGCATTTCTTGCAGCCATAGTTCCAAATGTTACTATTTGCGCTACTCTTTCTGCTCCATATTTACTCTTGACATATTCAATAACTTCATCTCTTCTCTCATAATCAAAATCAATATCTATATCAGGCATAGAAACTCTTTGAGGATTTAGAAATCTTTCAAATAGTAAATCATATTCTAATGGGTCTATTCCAGTAATGTCAAGAGCATATGATACTATTGAACCCGCTGCTGATCCTCTTCCAGGGCCAACAGGGATATCATTTTTCTTTGCATAATCAATAAAATCCCATACAATTAAGAAATAATCGGTGAATCCCATTTTATTAATCATTTCAAGCTCGAAATCTGTACGTTCTTTAATTTCTTCGGTAATTTTAGGATATTTTTTTTCTATTCCTTTGTATACTAGTTCAGTCAAATATTCAAAATGATCTATATCTACTTCGAAAAATGGAAGATGCATTTTATGAAATTCAAAATCTACATTGCACATTTGAGCTATTTTATTTGTATTTTCAATCGCTTCAATATCGTCTGGGAATAATTCTAACATTTCTTCTGATGTTTTAAAATAGAATTGATTATTTGGAAATCTCATTCTTTTTGGCTGATTTACTGTCGTGCCAGTCCCTATGCAAAGCAATATATCTTGTGCTTTTGAATCTTCCCTATCAGTATAATGGACATCATTTGTAATTACTAAAGGTATTCCTGTTTTCTTACTCAATTTTCTTTGTAAAATATTTACACGCTTTTGCTCTATAAGTCCATGATCTTGCATTTCAAGATAAAAATTACCTTGTCCAAATATCTTATTATATTCAAGAGCAGCTTTTTCAGCTCCTTCAAAATCTTCTAATTTTAAATAATCTTGCACTTCTCCGGCTAAACATGCGGATAGGCAGATTAATCCTTCATTATGCCTGCTTAAATATTCTTTATCTATTCTTGGCTTATAGTAAAATCCATTTATATATGCTTCGGACACGATTTTTATTAAATTTTGATATCCTGTCCAGTTTTTTGCAAGTAACACCAAATGATATCTTTTTTTGTCTTGTGGAGTTTTAGATAAATATGAGTTTTGACTAATATAAACTTCACAACCTATAATTGGTTTAATTCCTGCTTTTTTTGCTTGTTTGTAAAATTCAACAGCACCAAACATTACACCGTGGTCAGTAATTGCCACCGCATCCATATTATAATCTTTAGCTCTTTGAATTACTTTATCAATTCTTGCAAATCCATCAAGTAAGCTATATTCTGTATGTAAATGTAAATGTGTAAATTTGGTCATTTTTGTCTTCTTTCTCTAAAAAAATCATTTATTATTTTTTTACATTCGTCTTCTTTTATACCAGTAATTACTCCAACTTTATGATTGAATATATCATCATCAACAATATTTAAAACAGAGCCTGCAAAACCTCTTTGAGTATCCTTTGCGCCATATATAAGAGTCTTTATTCTACTTTGAATTATTGCTCCAGCACACATAATACATGGTTCAAGCGTCGTGAAAAGATAGCATTCATTAAGTCTCCAGTCTCCAATATAATCTTGAGCCATTTTTATAGCATTTATTTCTGCATGTTCAAATGAATGTTTTGATGTTTCAACATTATTATGTCCATATCCAATAATTTCTTTATTTAATACTACAACTGCTCCAATAGGAACTTCTCCCTTTTCTCTTGCAATATTTGCTTGTTTTATTGCTTCATTCATGTAAAATTCTAAGTCCATATATACCTCTGCATTGATTATATCATATAGAGATTTTCTATTGTTGCAATATTTTTTTACCTAAAAATGTATTTCTGATTTTTGTTTAAATGTATTTTTTTAAGTCTTTAACTTTATCTAGTTTTTCCCAATTAAATTGCTCTTCACTTCTTCCAAAGTGACCATAAGTTGAAGTAAGCTTAAATATCGGTCTTTGAAGTTGTAGTTTATCAATAATTGCCTTTGGTCTTAAATCAAATTCCTTTAAAACAATTTCAGTTAATTTGTCATCACTAATTATACCTGTTCCAAAGCTATCCACATAAATTGAGATCGGTCTTGCAACACCTATTGCATATGCCACACCTATTTCTAGTTCTTTTGCTAAACCTGCAGCAACAATGTTTTTTGCAATATATCTAGCCATATAAGATGCTGATCTATCTACTTTTGAAGCATCCTTACCTGAAAAAGCTCCCCCACCATGTTTTCCAAAGCCACCATAAGTATCAACTATTATTTTTCTTCCTGTAAGACCTACATCTGATATTGGTCCACCTATTACAAATCTTCCTGTTGGATTTATTAAATATTTGGTATTTTCGTCTATTAAATAGTCACCAACTACTGGTTTTATTACATTTTCTAAAATATCTTTTCGAATTTTTTCTAAGTCAATATCAGGATTATGTTGTGTTGAAACCAATACTGTATCTATTCTATTAGGCTTTCCATCAAGATATTCAATAGTTACTTGACTTTTACCATCCGGTCTTAAATATTTGATTTTTTGTGAAATTCTAATCTCATTTAGCTTTTTACTTATTTTATGTGCTAAAACAATTGGAAGTGGCATATATTCATCTGTTTCATCATTTGCATAACCAAATACTATGCCTTGATCTCCAGCCCCAATCTTATCATAAGGATCACAACTTTCATACTTTGATTCCATAGAATTATCAACACCCAAAGCTATATCAGAAGATTGTTCATTTATTTGTATAGAAATTTCACAAGTATCTGCGTTAAATCCATATTCTTCCTTATTATATCCAATACTGTAAATAGTATCTCTAGCAATTTTTTCTATATCAACTTTGGCTTTTGATGTAATTTCTCCTGCAATACTTACTTTATTAGTTGATACCATAACTTCGCAAGCAACTCTTGAATTTTTATCTTTTTCCAAATGTGCATCAAGTATTGCATCTGATATTTGATCGCATATTTTATCCGGATGACCATTTGTAACAGATTCTGACGTAAGTAATTTTTTCATAATTTTCTCCTTGTTTTCTTATTTTTTTCTTAAAAATCATTTAAAATAAAAACTCCTCACCAAATGGTAAGGATTCATTTGTCTTATCTTTCAGCTTAGCTGCAGAATTTAGCACCTAATTTAATAGGTTGCCGGATTTCAATGGGTCTGTTCCCTCCATCACTCTTGATAATTTATTAAATTGTTTCAATTTTACATTAGTATATTGAATATGTCAAATCCAATTTTGTATATTAAGCATTAACGCCCTTTAAATCTTCTTTTAATTCTGCTTCAAGTTTTTCTTGTTCTAATAATTCTTTTTGCTTTTGTCTATCCCTTGATTCTTTAAGAGAAAATACACATCCACAATAATTTTGTCTATATATATCAAATTTCTCGCATAGTTCTAAGGATCTCTTAAATCCATTTTTCTTTTTAAAGTCTGCATACAAATATTTCACATCATATTTTTGTTCGAGTCTTTCACCAATTTGATTGATTATCTGAGCATCTTTATGCGGACTTATTGAAAGTGTAGTTGTAAAATAGTCATATCCATGTTCTTTGGCATATTGTGCAGCCATTCCTAATCTTAATTCAAAACAAATGGCACATCTTGGACCACCCTCTTTATCAAGTTCATGTCCTTTAACTACAGAAAAATATTCCTTAGGATTGTAGTCAGTCTTGATTAAATTAATCTCATTTACTTTATTTACAAGACTAATAAATCTCTCTTGTTCTTTTTCCCTTTTATAAAATTCTTCTGTTGGATGAATATTTGGATTATAATATAAAACATCGATATCAAAATATTGTGTTAAATATTCTAATACATATGTACTACATGGTGCACAACAGCTATGTAAAAGCAGTTTCGGTGTCCCTTCTTTCTTAGACTCTTCCTTTAATATTTCTTCAAGCTTTAATTGATAATTAATTTTAACTTTTTGTTTTTCCATATCATCTCTCCAATCAATATTTATATTTTAACAGAAAGACTTTGTATTTTAAAATTTTGAGATAAATATCATTTTTCCATTTTAATAGCATTTCATATATAACACATTGTGTTATGCTAATCTATTATAAATGTAAAACGTGTTCAATTATATATTTTAATATACCTTGCTTATAGGTCAAAATAAAATAAGCTTGAATTCTAAAATAACTCTAAAAAATTACTTTTATGTGACAAACAAAAAAAGGGGCTGTTGCATAAGTCCCAATCACAAAAAAGACGAGAAACTTAAAAAGTCCTCGTCTTTTTTGGTACAATGTAATTATGAAAACTCTTACTAATCATACACCGTTACTAATTAATTCTACACTAATTAATGATACGATTCAATTAAAGTTAAATTTTAACATAGATGTGTATGTTCAAGATGATGTAAAGTTAAGGCTTGTAAAAAATATCAT
>JAEZZB010000052.1 GCA_023442495.1 Bacillota bacterium | reverse complement strand
ATAATTTCATTGGATTTGGAGGACTTGCAGGAATTACAACGAGAGAGCTTTTGTATGAAAAATATAAGCTTGATAGAAAAATTGCAAATAGAATCATTTTTATAGTTCTATTTTCAGATATAATAGGGTTATTTACACTTTCTTTGCCTGCATCAATTGAGCTATTTACAAGAAAATACTATTTTATTGGAACTATACTTTTACTTCTTTTTATAGCCGTTTTAATATTTATTTTTATAGATTATTTACCTATCGATAAATTTCTAAAAGATGAAAATTCTATATTTAAAAGAGGTCAAAGAAAATTAAGAGTATATCTAACATTACAATCATCATTTGAATGGCTAATGGCAGCAATGTTTTTTGCATATACCATTATTTATTATCAACCAGAAATAAACTTTTTAGAAGCAAGTGCAGTCTATGTAATTTCAACAATTGTCGCTTATTTTTCAATGATTCCTGGCGGGCTTGGATCATTTGAAGCAAGTGCAATATTTGTATTTGGACTAATGGGTTACAAGACTCCAAATATATTTTTATCACTACTTATTTGTAGAATATGTTACACAATAGTTCCATGGTTAATTGGTGTAATTTTAGTATTATTTAACTCAAAGAAGGACTTAAAAGATCAAGAATATGTAAAAAGGGCAAATACCATATGCGGCTCAATTTCATATGTAATACTCGCTTTCGGAGCCTTACTTGTATTTTCAGCACTTTTACCAACAGTATTTCTAAAATTTAAGTTTTTCCAAAGACATTTACCAAATATTTTTACAATAGTTAATATCAATATTACTCTATTTATCGGACTATGTTTAATCGCCTTATCAAGGGGTGTACGAAATAGAGTAAAACTAGCATACCAAATGAGTTTAGTCCTACTTTCAACAATATTTGTACTTTATGTAACCATTAGTGAAAATTATTATAGTGCGTTTATAGCTTTAGTTATCATCGTATTATTATTTACAAATAGACAATATTTCACAGGATATGCCGAAATCATTTCAATACCTAAAATTTTGATTGCCTTTATACTGGCAAATATATTGAATATTATTTACATGACCATTTATAATTTTAAGCATCACATCGATGTCGTAAATGGCTATGAAAAATATTCTCTAGAATTTATTCATGAACATTTTATAGGAATACTTTTAATTCCATGCCTAATAACGGCAATTTATGCTATTTTTCTTAGTATCGAAAGAAAATACATTTCTTTCCAAGGAGTTACCGAAAAAGAAAAAGAAGAATTTGAAAATTTTTTCATAGATAGGGCCTACGAACCACACACTCATCTATTTTACATGTACGATAAAAATGTCTTCATAAATAGCAAGAAAACCGTATTATTCCTTTACAGACCGTTTAAGGGAACTTTGTTTGTACTTGGAAATCCTTGCGGAAATAAAGACGATTTTGAAGAGGCTATTGAAGAATTAATCGTATTTGCTCAGAAAAATAAAATGGATATCTTCTTTAGTGGTATAGACGGAAACTCTATTGAAGCCTTTATAAATCAAGGATTTGAACTTATGAAAATTGGTGAAAATGCAAGAGTAAATCTGGATAAATTTTCACTTGCTGGAAAGAAATTTAAAATTATGAGAAGATCCTTAAATTATATGGAAACGGCTGAATATAAATTTGAAGTAATTTATCCGCCATTCAATAGCGAAATTATGAATCAACTTAAATCCGTTTCAGATGAATGGCTTGGAAAAAGAAGAGAAATGCAATTTTCCGTCGGAGCATTTAAGGAAGTCTATATACAAAAAGCACCCGTCTTTGTAATTAAACACGATAGAGAAATTTTAGCTTTTGCAAATATGAACCCAATTAAAAACACTAAAAATCTATCCATAGATTTAATGCGTCATAAAGACAACGTTTTTTCAGGAATTATGGATATGATGTTTATTTCGATAATAAATTGGGCAAAAGAAAATGACTATAAATATTTTGAACTTGGACTATCCCCTCTATCAAATGTTGGAAATTCGATATTTGCATCAAAAAAAGAAAAGACGGTAAAACTCGCATACAAATATGCAAATAAAATTTACGGATTCCAAGGACTTAGAAAATTTAAAAATAAATATACACCTGAATGGAATTCAATATTTATTGCAAGTGAAAATAATATTAAATTGCTAGATAATATTATCAAATTACTAAATATGAATTATAAAAATTCCAGTGACGCTTAAATTATTACAATTTCCAGTTTTCATGTATAATGTAATGGTATAAAAAGATTTATTAAAATATTAAATTTAAAATTCACAATTTAAAAACAAGGAGTTTAATTATGAAATTAGGAATTGTAGGATTACCAAATGTTGGTAAATCAACCCTTTTTAACGCAATCACAAAAGCGGGTGCCGAATCCGCAAATTATCCATTTACAACTATTGAACCAAATATAGGTGTTGTAGATGTTCCAGACGAAAGATTAAAAGTACTTTCTGAATTAAATAAATCTAAAAAAATAGTTCCAGCATATATTGAATTTTACGATATTGCAGGTCTTGTAAGAGGAGCAAGCAAGGGCGAAGGTCTAGGAAATAAATTTCTTGCGAATATCAGAGAATCTGAGGCAATAGTTGAAGTTTTAAGAGCTTTTGAAG
>JAEZZB010000031.1 GCA_023442495.1 Bacillota bacterium | reverse complement strand
ATATAGATGATGATTTTGGTGAATCTGAAGAAACTGAAGAAGTAGTTTTTAATGAAACTACAAAAATAGAACCAACTATAAAATCAGAAAGAGCAGACACCAATTCAATTCAAAACGTTTCAAAAAGACCAATAGAAACAAATAGATATTATAAAACAAAATCAGGAGAAAATATGGTAGTTACAATTAGAGAACCAATGACATATGAAGATGGTAAACTTGTTATAGATGATATATTACAAAGAAAAGCAGTTGTATTAAATCTTGAAAATCTAGAAGTAGATAAGAAAACTCAAATATTCTATTTTGTAAGTGGTGGAGTTTACTCATTAAAAGGTACGATACAAAATGTGACTAAAGATATTTATGTATTGGCTCCTGAAGGAGTAGAAATAGATGGCAAAGCATCAAAAATATTTGCTGATAAAAATCTATACTAAAATTCAAAGGGCATATAGCCCTTTTTTTATTAGGAGGTATTATGTATGTAATTTTATTTTTAGTATTGGTATTTATAGATCAATTTACCAAATATTTGGCAATTGCAAATATTAAAGGAAAAGAAGAAATAGTAATTATAGAGAAATGGCTACATTTAACATATGTTGAAAATTCGGGTGCAGCATTTGGAATATTTCAAAATGCAACTATATTATTTACCGTACTGACAATAATTATAGTTTTTGGTATTATGTGGTATATGTTAAAAGAAAGTAATAATGTTGGCATTTTTTTTAAGCTTCCTCTTGTTATGATAATGGCAGGGGCTATTGGAAATTTAATAGATAGAATTCGCCTTGGTTATGTAGTTGATTTTATACATTCACCACTTGGAGGGATTTATAATTTTCCTGTTTTCAATTTTGCAGATATATATGTTACATGTTCGGCTATTTTCTTGATTATTTATTTATTATTCAATGAAAAGAAAAATGTTAAATAATAATTGGGATATCGTATTAAACGATGTAATAAATTCAGAAAAATTTAATATTTTTTATACTTTAATTAAAGAGGAATATAAAAAAGAGAATATATTTCCAAAATTTGAAGAAATCTTTAAAGCTTTTGAATTAACAGATTTTAATGAGGTTAAAGTAGTAATTTTAGGACAAGATCCGTATCATGGAGAAAATCAAGCAAATGGTCTTGCTTTTTCTGTAAATTCAGATATTAAATTACCTCCTTCATTAAGAAATGTATTTTTGGAAATAGAGCATGATTTGGGCATAATTAATACTAATGGGAATCTTTCTAATTGGGCCAGACAAGGAGTATTTTTACTTAATTCTATATTAACAGTGAAAAAAGCAAAACCTGGATCATATGCAAATACATATTGGGAAGAGTTTACTGATATTGTAATAAATAGACTTTCTAAGAGAGGAAATATTGTATTCTTATTATGGGGTAAATATGCTCAAAGCAAAGAAAAAATAATTGAAGATGGTAATTATATTATATCAACAAGCCATCCATCACCTTTTTCAGTATATAGAGGTTTTAGAGGTTCAAATATATTTTCGAAAACAAATGAAATATTAAGCAGTATTGAAAGTGAGGAAATAGATTGGAGAACTTAGAAAAAATAATAGTAAATGATGTTGAAAATATGAGACTTGATCAATATCTTGCTGAATACTATGAGGATATTTCTAGATCTAAATTATCTAAATTGATTAAAGAGAAATCAGTTTTAGTTAATGGGAATATTATAAAACCATCTTATATTGTATCTGAAGATGATTTAATTGAAATTAATTTAAAAGATTTAGAATTAGAAGATTTAGAACCGGAAAATTTAAGTATTGAAGTGTTATATGAGGATAAAGATATTGCTATTATTAACAAACCATTTGATATAATATCACATCCTACAAATAAAATTAGAAATAATACCGTGGTTAATTTTTTACTTAGTAGATATGAAAATCTACCATCTTTATATGGTAATGATAGAGCAGGTATTGTTCATAGGCTTGATAAAGACACTAGTGGACTTATGATTATTGCTTTACACGAAGATTCTATGTTAAAACTAAAAGAAATGTTTAAAAATAGAGAAATTATAAAAAAATATAGAGCAATTGTTTTAGGTAAAATGCAAGAAAAAGAAGGGATAATCGAAGGTTATATTACAAGATCTACTAAAAACAGAAAATTAATGACGCTTTCAGATGATGGTAAATATTCTAAAACTACTTATGAACTTAAAGAGTATAATAACGGATTTTCCTATGTAGAATTAAATTTACATACAGGAAGAACACATCAAATTAGAGTACATCTAAGCTCAATAGGACATCCAATATTAGGTGACAAAGATTATAATAGTGCAAAGACTAAGTTCAATATAAATAAACAATTACTACAAGCATACTATCTTGAATTTCATCATCCAATTAGTTGTGAACTGATGAAATTTGAAATCAATCCATACCCTGAATTTAAAAAATATTACGATTTGATATTTATGGGGGAAACATGGAAGGAAGAATTAAAGTAGTTAATTTAGAAAATAAGATAGATTCTATAGTTGAGGTAGATACTAAAATTAATAAAGGTATGGTTAAATTTACCATATCTGGTATGATTTCTCGATCGATTAGAGAATCAAATACTAGGATTAAACAAGCATTTAAATCAGTTGGATTAAAGTTTCCATATGGAAATGTAATAACAAATATAAGTCCTGCAGATATAAAAAAAGATGGGACACATTTTGATTTAGCAATTGCAATCTCAATATTAAAGGCACAAGGACTTATTAATATTAAGGATGATTTTGTTATTCTTGGTGAATTGAATATTGATGGTTCTTTAATTCCAATTAATAATCCATCAAGACTAATAAATGCATGTGTAAAGAATAATATAAAAAATATATTAATAGCCAAAGGGGAATATAATTATATTTCTCTTTTTGATGATTTAAATATTACAATGATTTCAAATATAAAAGATGCAATTAATTTTTTCAATGGTAAATATAGAAAAGAGAAAGTAGAATATGCTTTTTCAAAGAGAAAATATGAAACAACAATTAATGATATTATCGGTCAAGAATCTCTTATTAGAGCTTTAATAATTGCTATTAGTGGTAATCATAGTTTATTTATAAAAGGTCCAATAGGTAGTGGAAAATCATTTACTATAAAATCATTAGATTCAATATTGCCAAATATTAATATAAAAGAAGCGTTAATATTAAATGATATTAAAGCCAGATTTAATATTGATAATAAATTTAATTTACTTCCAGAAATTCATTTTACTTCTATAAATTCTACAGCTCATGAAATATTTGGTAATAGCAAAAAGCTTGGAGATATTTCGCTGTCAAATTTTGGAATATTAGTATTTGATGAAATTAATCTATTTTCAAAAAAAATATTGGATTTACTTAAATTACAAATGGATTATTATCAATTATATGATGATGGCTTGGAAAAATATTACGATTACCCAGTAAATACGACAATAATAGCAATTATGAATCCGTGTCCATGTGGAAACTTTGGTACTAATGAAAAATGTACTTGTACACTTGGAGAAATCAATAGATTTAATAAGAAGATTGACGAATCCTTAATGGATAGATTTCAAATGAAAATTTGTGTAAATTTACCTAAATTCACAAAGACTACAAATTCATATAATATAAATGATATTAGACAAAATATTCAAAATGTTTATGATATACAAAAAGAAAGATATCAATCTAAAGAAATAAAAAATGCACATTTAAATCTAAATCTTATTAATCGAAAAATAATAATAGAAGATAAAATAGCAAAAATATTAGATTTATTTGTGGATAAATATAAGATATCAAAAAGATCGTATTATAATATTGTTAAAGTAGCTAGAACAATTGCAGATTATGAAAAATCTGATAGAATTGAGATTGAACATATATATGAAGCTATATCTTATCAAAAAAGTCTTTAATACAGTCGAATTTAATCAATAAAACCGCATAAAAAAACAAAAATTTTAATTTTGTTATTTAATAGATTGTATAATTATGATATAATAAAATCGATAATAATTTTATGGAGGAATTAATGATAGGAGCAAATGAATTAAGAAAAGGGATTACTTTTGAATATGACGGGGATTTATATGAAGTCATAGATTTCCAACATGTTAAACCTGGAAAAGGGCCAGCATTTATACGTACCAAAATAAGAAATGTATTAAATGGTTCTTCAAAAGAAGTAACAATTAACCCAAATGATAAATTTAATCAAATAATCGTTGAAACAAAAGAAATGCAATTTATATATAATGATGGATTTATTAATTATTTTATGGACTTGGATACTTTTGAACAATTACCAATTGAACAAGAATTATTTGAAGAAGCTTCTAAATTTGTAAAAGAAAATGAAAATGCAATTATAAAATTTTATAGTAATAAACCATTTTCAGTAGAAGCTCCAAATTTTGTTGAACTTGAAGTAACTGATACAGAACCAGGTTATAGAGGAGATACCGCTCAAGGCGCTACTAAACCAGCTACTGTAGAAACAGGATATACACTAAATGTACCTTTATTTATTGAAATAGGTAATGTATTAAAAATTGATACTAGAACCGGTGAATATTTATCAAGAGTATAAAATGAATAGATCTGAAGAAAGACAATGGATTACAAAATTAATATTTCAAAACGAATTTAATGAATTTGATTCTTCAAAGATTGACGAAGTGATAGCTAATCATGAAGTTGAACTATCTCAATTTGCATATAATTCAATTGAATCAATATTAAATAATAAAGACAAAATAGATAATATTATTGATTCGAAATTATATAATAGAAGTGTTACAGATTTACCAGTAATTGAACTTGCAGTGTTAAGAGTTTCAATAAATGAATTTTATATTCAAAGATCTGTTCCAGTAAGTGTATCAATTAATGAAGCTGTAGAAAATATCAAGAAATTTTCTATAGGGAATTCACATAAATTAATAAATGGTATTCTATCTTCTATTGCGAAGGATATAAAATGACTAAAGCTATAACAGTTAAGCAATTAGGTAAATATCTTAAAAGAGAAATTATAACAGATCCCTTTTTAAGAGATTTATATGTAGTAGGTGAAATTACAAGTTTAAGCAAAAAAAGATTTGCTTATTTTTCTTTAACTGAAGAAAATGAATCTATTTCTTGTGTTTATTTCGACTCGGATTTTCCGTTTGAAGATGGTGATGAGATTGTAGTTAAAGGATCTATTAATCTTTTTTTAAGGGATAGTAAATATCAAATAAAAGTGGATGAAGCTAAACTAGTTGGTGAAGGAAGTCAATTAATTCAACTCAATAAATTAAAGAAAAAATTAAGCGACAAAGGATATTTTAACTTAGATAGAAAAAAAATCATACCTAATTTTCCATTTAAAATCGGTTTAATTACAGGATTTGAGTCTGCCGCATATTATGATTTTATAAAAGTTCTAAATGATAATAAATATAATTGTGAAATTTATTTATTTCATACTTTAGTTCAAGGAGAATATGCTGCAGAGGAAATAGAAAAAGCATTAGAATATCTAGACGATGAAAATTTAGATTTAATTGTTTTAACTAGAGGAGGTGGGTCAAAAGATGATTTATCAGTATTTAATAGTGAATTAATAGCGGATAGATTATTTAAGATGTCTACACCTACAATCACTGCAATAGGACATGAAATAGATTTAAGTATTGCTGATTTAGTTACTGATGTGTATTTATCAACACCAACTAAGGCAGCCGAATATATTGTTAAAAACTATGTATATTCAATAGAAAATATTTTAAATACATATAAAAATATTGAATATTTTATTCAAGGTAAATTATATGAATACGAAAATTTAATTAATAATATAAATTTAAATATTAAATCTTATAATCCGGAACATAAAATTAACTCTTATTATAAAGATATTGAGTTTATAAAAAACAATATAATTTATACAATTAACAAATACTTAAATGATATACAAGAAAGAGTAAATTCACAAAATCAAATTATTCAAATTTCCATGAAAAAATTAATGGATGATAATTATATTAATTTACTTGATATGGAGAAGAAAGTCATTGCTTTTGATGAATTACAAGTTAATCAAAAGTATTATATTAAAAATAAAAATACTATTTATAGAATTTTGGTTGAGGAGAAAATTTATGAGTGAAAATTTTGAAC
>JAEZZB010000012.1 GCA_023442495.1 Bacillota bacterium | reverse complement strand
TTCATATAATACATGGTTTATGGGAATATCTCCTGTAGATAATCCAAAATACACAATTGTAATAACAATTGAACATCAAGATGAAGCATCAGGAAATAATGCAGCACCTATAGGTGCAAAAATACTTGATTATGCTGTACAAAATATTGATTGATTTAAATTAATTAAGCAGATGATTTATAAATATGAATCATCTGCTTTTAATATATTTAATTTTATATGAATTTCTCTTTAATATTCAACCAGAACCAGTCTGGATCAAATACAACTTTATTAATTATCTTATCGCTTAGTTTAATATTAAGTTCTCGTATATTTTCATGCTCATTAGGTATTCCATCGATACCAATAGAAAATGGTGCATCGTATTTTGTTTTTGGTATAATTTTTATTACTGTTTCTTTAGGAACTACTAAGCTCTTATCAAGTGATCTATGAAGCGATGATCTGATTGCCGCAAGCGGTGTAATTTGAAAAGCACTTAAATTTTGACAAAGCAAAGCTCCTCCAGCTGATAAATTATATGCTGTAGAACCAGATGGTGTAGAGAATATAATGCCATCACCTGCAAAAGATTGAAGTTTTACATGGTCAACATATAAATCAAAATTCATTATAGTTGTATACATAGCTTTTAATACAATCTCATTTATACTATTGTAAAAATATATTTTTTCATCAGTTACGATTTCACAATCTATAAGTTTTAAATGATTGATTGTAAAATCACGCATTTTCAATTTATATATTGCTTCTTCAACCTTATCATATTTAACATCATTATAAAATCCTAGATGGCCAGTGTTAATACCTATAAATGGTATTTGAGAGAATTCTGAGTCATGTACAGCTTTTATAAATGTACCATCTCCACCAATAACAATATTAAAATCTGCATTAGAATCAAACTCTTGACAAGGAATAATGTCGTGATTTTTAAGTTCTTTAATAACTTTTTCTTTAACTTCAAATGATAGTTGGTAAAGGTTTGCGAATATATTTGCTTTTTTTATCATGTCATCCTCCGTTATTAATAATTATACTACAAATATAAGAAAAATTTTTGTAAAACTTTAAATATAAGATTTTATTTGTTATAATATATGTATCCACAAATGATCATGTAATTAACCTACACTATTTATAAGGGCATCCGGACGTTTACTCTTGGATGCAATGCCTTAAATGGACTGCAGATATTTGTAACAGGTAGCCCACCTTCACATACGAAGGTATAATTCAAGTCATTTGTGGATTTTTAATAAAAAAGGAGGAAAACATGTCAATAAAAGATTATTTTGTTGCAAAACAAAGGGAAATCGAAAGAAAGAAAAGATTGGATACAGCGAGTAAAGTGGGTCTTGGATTAGCTTTAGGATCACTAGTTGGTTCAGCACTAGGTGTTTTGTTTGCTCCAAAATCTGGTAAAGAAACAAGAGAAGATATCAAAGATATTGCAGAAAAATCAGTTGATACTATAAAAGCTAAAACAAATGAATTAAGTGAAACTGTTCAAGAAACTTATAATGAAGCAAAAAATAAATTCAATAAATTTAGTGAAGAAAAACTTACAGATTTAAGAAGAGTTGCTTCTGATGTTGAAGATAAAACTGAAGAAGTAAAAGATGAAGCTTCTAAAAAAGTAAATGAAGTTAAGTCTGAAGCTGCTAAAGGTGTAGATAAAGCTGCTAAGAAAGTTGAAGAAGGAGCTAAAAAAGTTTCTGATAAGGCTAAAGAAGAAGAAGCAAAAGCTGACGCAAAGAAATAGGAGGCTATCATGCTTTTACCATTAGCAGTTAAAGTATCATTTTCATTGTATGATGCATTAATATTTTTACTAATAGTAGCGGGTATTGTTGTATTAGTGTTTTTAGCAAAATTATTTATGTCACTTGGTAAAACTGTAGATACTCTAAATAAAACTTTAGAAGACAATAAATTCAGTATTGATCAAACTATTAAAGATTTACCTAAGATTACAAATAATGTAAACAATATACTAGATAATACAAATGAACTTGTTGGAGATGTTGGACCACAAATAACATCAGTATTAAAAGATGTAAACACTGTAACTGCTTCAGTATCAAATGTAACAACTAATATTTCTGATACTGTAGAAGTGGTTGGGATTGCAGTTGCTGATACTGCTACAAGATTCGTCGGTTCCGCTTCTAAATCAACAAATAAATTCGGTTTAATAAAGGGTTTAATTACCTCTTTATTAAAGAGATAAAATAATGATGTTGTCAAATTAATCAGTAATTGGGCAACATCTTTTTTATTTAAAAAAATATGAATGATAGCTAATTGCTTGAAAATGTATAAATCATATGATATACTAACTAAGTCAAATAATCACATCATTTGTTTTTATCTGTGTGCCTATTTATAGGTTAGATAAGTAAAAGAGTGATGGAAGGCAAATAAAAAACACAAGGAGGGAATATGTCAGTTATTCCAATGAAATACTTATTAGAAGCAGGGGTGCATTTCGGTCATCAAACTAGAAGATGGAACCCTAAAATGAAGAAATTTATATTTACAGAAAGAAATGGTATCTACATTATTGACTTACAAAAGACAGTTAAAAAAGTAGATGAAGCTTATGAAGTAGTAAGACAAGTTGCTGCTGATGGAGGTAATGTACTATTTGTAGGTACAAAGAAACAAGCTCAAGACGCTATTGAATTTGAAGCTAAGAGAGCTGATCAATACTATGTTTCACAAAGATGGTTAGGTGGTATGTTAACTAACTATGAAACAATCAAAAAATCAATTAGTAGATTAGAAGAAATCGAAAGAATGTCAGAAGATGGAACTTTTGATTTATTACCTAAAAAAGAAGTTATCGGATTAGAAAGAGAACTTGAAAAATTAAATAAATACTTAGGTGGTATTAAAGATATGCCAGGTATTCCAGATTTAATGTTTGTAGTTGATCCTAAGAATGAATATATTGCAGTTAGAGAAGCTAGAAGATTAGGTATTCCAATAGTTGGTATTGTAGATACAAATACAGATCCAGACGATGTAGATTATCCAATTCCTGGTAATGACGATGCTATTAGAGCAGTTAAGTTAATTACTGCAGCTATGGCTGATGCTATAATTGAAGGTAGACAAGGTGAATCTTTATCAGTTGAGGAAGAAATGGAATCTTGTGAAGAAGTTGAAGACAATGAAGAAATAACTGAACAACAAGATGAAGAAATAGTTTTAGAAGAAGTTTCTGAAGAATCTGAAGAAGAATAAAATAATTATAAATGAATAGGGAGTAGTTTTACTACTTCCTATAAATATATGAAGACAAATAAATAAATAAAATTAGGAGGACACATGTCAATTTCAGCAAAGCAAGTAAAAGAATTAAGAGATATGACTGGCGCTGGTATGATGGATGCCAAAAAAGCATTAGTTGAAACCAATGGTGATATAGATAAAGCAGTTGATCTTTTAAGAGAAAGAGGTGAAGCTAAAGCTGTAAAGAAAGCTACTAAGGTTGCAGCGGAAGGTATTATGAAATTAAAAGTTTCAGATGACCATAAAAAAGGTACTTTAGTTGAAATCAATACTCAAACAGACTTTGTTGCTAAGAATGAAGGTTTTATTGAATTATCAGATAAAATATTAAATCACATTTATGAAAATGAAATAAATTCAGTTGAAGAATTAAATACTTCAACAATTGATGGACAAAACTTTGAAGAGTTTATTAAAGCACAAATCGCTAAAATTGGTGAAAATATAGTTGTAAGAAGAATGGTAAATTATACAGCTAATGACAAAGAATATATTGCTGGATATATGCATTTCAATAATAAAAATGGTGTGTTATTAAAGGCTAAATTCGATAGTGAAAACACACAAAAAGGTGCTGAACAATTAATTCAACATATTACAATGCATGTATCTGCATTAGGACCAGAATATATTTCATTTAGAGAATTTACTCAAGAATTTGTTGAAAAAGAACTTGCAGCACTAAAAGGTCAAATTAAAGTTCAAAATGAAGAAAACGAATTGTTAGGAAAACCAATAAGAGTTTTACCAGAATATGGTTCAAGATTACAATTAACAGATGAAATTTTAGATAATAAGAAAGAAGAAATCAAAAAAGAATTATTAGCTGAAGGAAAACCAGAACATATTTTAGATAAAATAATCCCTGGTAAACTGTCTAGATTCATCGAAGATAATACACAAATAGATGCTCAATACGCTCTTTATGAACAACCATTTGTATTAAATCCTGATGTATCTGTAGAAGAAGCAATTGCTCAAGAATCAGAAAAATTAGGTGGAACAATTGAAGTATTAGAATACAAGAGATTAGTAGTTGGTGAAGGAATCGAAAAGAAAGAAGAAGATTTCGCAGCAGAGGTTGCAAGCCAAATGAAAGGTCAATAATCTATTACACTTATAATAAAGAGAACATTTGTATGTTCTCTTTTAAAATATGGAGATTTATATGTATATTAATAAAAGAGTACTAATTAAATTAAGTGGTGAAGCTTTAGCAGCAGGAAAAGGCTTCGGTATGGACGATGATGCTATTAATGAAATTGCTAGAACGCTTAAAGAAGTGCATGAAATTGGTGTAGAAATAGGAATAGTAGTAGGCGGTGGAAACTTCTGGAGAGGTCGTAACACTGAAGATATGGATAGAACAGTATCTGATAATATAGGCATGCTTGGTACAGTTATGAATGCTTTAAGAGTACAATCAGCACTTGAATTTTTAGGTCTTGATACAAGAGTATTAACAGCTATAAAAATGGATGAAGTTGCCGAACCATTTATAGTACGAAGAGCTATAAGACATCTAGAAAAGAAGAGAATTGTTATTTTTGCTGCAGGAACTGGACATCCTTATTTTTCAACAGATACTACTGCTGCATTGAGGGCACTTGAAATAGGTGCTTCTGCTATTTTACTTGGAAAGACAGGTACAGATGGGATTTATGATAAAGATCCAAATAAGTATGATGATGCTGTAAAATATGATAAACTATCTTATAGAGAGATATTAGCAAAGAATTTACAAGTAATGGATTCTTCCGCAGTATCCTTATGCCAGTCTAATAATATGCCACTAGTAGTATTTGGCATAGATAATCCATACAATTTAGTTAAAGTTGTAAAAGGAGAAAAAATTGGTACTTATGTAGGAGGACAAGAATATGATAGATAAATTAATATCAAAAGGTAAAAAAGATTTAGAATCTCACATTAATGGTTATAGGGAAGCTTTAAATAATATAAAAGCTGGAAGAGCTAATCCATCAATTGTTGAAAATATCAATTTCAGTTATTATGGTGTTGATACACCTATCAGAAATGCAGCTACTATAACAGTTCCAGAAGCAAGACTACTTGTTATTCAACCTTGGGATGGTTCACAAATTAAAAATATTGAAAAAGCAATCATGGCTGCAAATATAGGAATTACACCTTCAAATGATGGTAAAGTGATTAGATTACCATTCCCAGAATTAACAGAAGATACTAGAAAAAATCTTGTAAAAGAAGTCAAACAAAAATCTGAAAATTCTAAAATTGGAGTAAGAAATATTAGAAGAGATTTGATGGATTCTGTAAAAAAAGCTGAAAAAAATAAAGAAATTTCTGAAGATGAAAAGAAGATTTATGAAAATGAAATTGATGATTTAACTGATGAATTTATCAAAAAAATCGAGGAAATCACTAAACACAAAGAAGAAGAACTATTAACAGTATAGAGATGGTAAAGCATATGGATGATAAAAAGATTAAAGAATATGTACAAGAATACTCATTAAAACACATAGCAATGATTATGGACGGTAATGGGCGATGGGCTAAAAAACGTGGCTTAAAGCGAACAGAAGGCCATAAAGAAGGTGCATTACGTGTTGTTGAAATTGCTGAAGCTTGTAGTGATTTTGGAATCGAAGTAATCAGTCTATATGCTTTTTCTACTGAAAATTGGAAAAGACCAATTACTGAAATTACTGCAATATTTGATTTATTAAATAAATTCATTACAGAATATTTAGATAGACTACATTCAAATAATGCAAAAATTGTAATAATGGGCGATATTTCAAAATTAAATATGGTAAATCAAAAAGCAATTAATCATGCAATTAATAAAACTAAGGATAATACAGGTTTAGTTATCAATATAGGAATTAATTATGGAGCGAAAGATGAAATTTTAAGAGCTTCTAAAAAGATGATTAATGATATAAGCAATGGTAATCTATTGTTAAATGAAATGGACGAAAATACTATTTCTAATTATCTAGATACTAGAAATTTACCTCCTGTAGATTTATTGATTAGAACTGCTGGAGACAAAAGGCTTTCAAACTTTATGTTATATCAAGTAGCATATGCTGAATTTCTATTCATTGATAGTTTGTGGCCTGATTTTAATAAAGATGTGCTAATTAATTGCATTATAGAATTTTTTAAAAGAGATCGTAGATTTGGTGGTTTGAATGAATGATTTGTCTAAAAGAATAATTACAGGAGTATTTGTATTCTTATTCATACTTATTATTTCATTAATTAATAAATATGTTCTATTATTTGGACTTGCTATATTATCATTAGCCTCTATAGTAGAACTTAATAATGCATTAAAAAGAATTGGATTTGATTCATTATTAAATATTTCTTTATTATTTAATATAATTTTTATACTATTATCAAATTATATAAATCGAACTCTATTACTAATTAGTATAGTTATTTATTTTATTTTTTTATTTGTAATATATGTTTTAAAAGAGGATATGAAATTTGAAAGTTTGCTTTCAACTATATTTATATTTTGCTACATATCTATTCCATATATAAGCTTAGCTTTAATATATGATATGAGATGGGTATTATTCTCTTTTCTTATAAGTTCAGTTACCGATACATTTGCTTATTCTACTGGTACATTATTTGGAAAGCATAAATTAATTGAAAGACTTAGTCCAAAAAAAACTATTGAAGGTTCTATTGGAGGTATAATAGGTTCAGTCTTATTTACTATTGTTTTCGTTTATATATTTAAGATTGAACATAGTATTTTAATTTATTTATTTGCTATTGTTGTTTCCGTCCTTTCACAAATAGGAGATTTATTTGCATCACATATTAAGAGAATGGTCGGTATCAAAGATTACTCTCGTATTTTAAATTCACATGGTGGAGTAATGGATAGATTTGACTCATTACTATTAATTGCACCATTTATTTATTTATTAGATTATTTAATGAGGTTTGTTTTATGATAAGTATTATTGCTGGTTTATTAATGTTTATGTTCCTTATTACTATCCACGAAGGTGGTCATTTTTTAGGGGCTAAATTATCAAATATAAAAGTTAATGAATTTTCAATTGGTATGGGACCGAGTATTTTAAATAAACAAAAAGGTGAAACTAAATATTCCTTAAGAGCGCTACCAATAGGAGGGTATGTAAGTATGGAAGGTGAAGATGAATCTTCAGATGATCCAAGGTCTTTTGAAAATTCAGCACCTATCAGAAGATTTTTAACAGTATTTGCTGGACCATTTGTGAATTTACTATTTGCATTTGTTGTAATATTTGGAATAGCATCTTTCCAAGGTCATGTGTCAACTACTATAGATACTGTAAGTTCTAATATGCCTGCTGCAGAAGCTGGTATAAAGTCAGGAGATACAATAGTTAGTATTGACAATAAAAATATTAATTTGTTCAATCAAGTTAATCAGTATATAAATGAATCTAGCGGTAAAATTTTAGTAAAGATTAACAGAAATGGAGAATTATTAGAATTCAATATTACTCCTTTAGAAAATAAAGATGGTAAATTAATAGGTATCACACCTAAATTTATAAATAACTTTTCAAGTAATTTACTTTATTCTTGGAATATGTTATTTTTCATGATTGGATCAATTTGGGAAGCTTTGAAAGGTTTATTTACTGGAATATTAGGTTTTAATCAACTATCAGGACCAATTGGTGTTATAAATCAAGTAGGTCAAACATTAGAAATGGGATTTTTATCATTTCTATTATTTAGTGCCTTTATATCAATAAATCTAGGTTTCTTCAATTTATTACCAATACCAGCATTAGATGGATCAAAACTAGTATTTATACTTATAGAAATGATAATTGGAAAACCAATTAATAAAAAATTTGAACAAACTATTACTATTATTGGATTTATTTTTCTATTAGGATTAATAGCCATTGTTTCAGTAAAAGACGTTATTAATTTGTTTTAGGGGGAATTAAATGGATTTTAGTAATGTACTAAGCGAATTTAATGAAAATTATAAAGCGAAACTTATATTAGATGAAGTTTCGTTTTTTAAAATGGAAAATGAATTAGAAATTAATTTTTTGTCTAGAAATTTAATTGATGAATCTTTAATAGATATTTTTTTTAGTGAAAAATTAGGTGGATATGGTCTTAATTTAAATTTCAATATAATATATCTTGAAAGTATTTTAGAGTATTTTAATAATATATATCCAAATTTAGAATGCATAACTAATGATAATATCTGTAAAGTTCTTTTTAATGATGAAAAAGAAAAAGATTATTATATTAAAAACAATACATTCAAATCATTTATGACTAAAATGGAAAAATTGCAATATATTATTAAACTTGAAATGAATGAAAAACTAAATGATATTGATTTTGATGAAATTAAAAGACAAAAAGAAATTGAACTAATCAATGAAATAAAAGAGGCTGAAAAATTAAGCAAAAAGAATGAAAATATAATCAAAACTAATACTATGTCTAAAGAAAATGGAAGTTTTAAATTTGGATTTATTAAATCTGCACCTAAAAATTTTACAGATATTGAAGATTTAGAGGAGGATACAGACAAAATAGCATTAAAAGGACATGTATATGAACTTAATTATTTTATGATAAAAAATGGAGCTTTTGTGTCTTTTGATTTAGATGATGGCTCAAATGCAGTATCATGTAAAGTTTATGTTAAAAATGAAAAATTAGACTATTTTAAAGATAATTTTAAAGAAGGAATGGGTGCTATAGTTTCTGGAGTCTATAAATTTGATGACTATGCAAAAACAAATCTCATAAATGTATCTTCAATAGAAGAAATAATACTTCCAGAGAAAGTCGATTTAGAAGCAAATAAGAGAATTGAATTTAATATACATACAAAATATACACAACTTGAATCTGTCGTAGATATTAATAATCTATTTAAGAGATTAAAATCTTTTGGGCATAATACAATTGGTGTTACAGATTTATTCAATGTTCAAGCTTATCCAGAAATATATAAAGCAGCTAAAAAAAATTCAATTAAATTAAATCTAGGATTACAAACTAATATATACGAAGATTTTCCATCTATATTGACTAATTATAATAATGAGGATATAACTAATAAAGATTTTGTAGTATTTGATATTGAAACTACAGGTCTTTCTAATTTTACGGATAAAATAATTGAAATTGGTGCAGTTAAAATAAGAAATCAAGTAATAATCGATAAATATCAAAGATTTGTAAACCCAAAAGAACCGTTGTCTGATTTTACAACTGAACTAACAGGTATCACTAATGAAATGGTAATTAATGAAAAAGAAATACATGAAGTATTACCAGATTTCTTGGAATTTTGTTCTGATAGCGTACTTGTTGCCCAAAATGCAGAATTTGATTTAGGATTTATAATTCAAAAATCAAATGAACTTGGTATTGATTTTAAGCCAGTTTATGTCGATACATTATATATTTCAAGGGCTATAAATCCTGAATTTACAAATCATAAACTTGGAACTCTTGCAACAAAATATAAAGTTGCTCTTAAAAATCACCATAGAGCTATTGATGATGCTATTGCTACTGGCGAAATTTTTATTAAAATGATTGAAGAAATTAAAGATTTAGGATATGAATTTAATAATGAAATCAATAAAATAAAAACTTCTATGCCTATTTCACATAATATGAATTTCCAAAATATAATATATGCTAGGAATAAAATTGGACTTAAAAATCTATATATTATAGTTTCAAAATCTAATCTTGAATATTATAATAGGGAGCCTGGAATTCCTTTAAAAATATTAAAAGATAATAGAGAAGGTCTTTTAATAGGTACTGGAAATTATAAATCTAAACTATTTAAATTAGTATCATTAAAATATAGTGACAATATTCTTTTAGATGAATTAAGATTTTTTGATTTTGTAACCATAGTACCAAAAGACTTTTCACAACATTTAATAAATAAGGGATATATTAAGGATGAAAAACACCTTGAGGAAATAAATAAAAAGATTATAGAGCTTGCAAAACAACAAAATAAATTATTCATTGCAATAGGTGATGTATATTATCTTGATAAGAAAGATTATCCATATAGAAATATTTTAAAAAATTATCCAAGAAAAAGAGGACTTGAAAACTCTGGTGCATTCTATTTAAAAAATACTAGAGAAATGCTTGATAATTTCGAATATTTAAATAATCAAGATAGAGAAGATGCAGTTATATTCAATACATATAAATTGAATGACTTGATTGATAATATTTCACCAATAGCAGATGGAACATTCCCTCCAAGAATTAAAGATGCTGAAAAAACTCTTACTGAAGAAGCTCATCAAGTTGCAAAAAACATATATGGTGAAAGATTACCAGAAATTGTAAAAGAAAGACTTGATAGAGAATTAAATTCAATTATATCTAATGGTTATGCTGCATTATATATAATAGCTAGAATGCTTGTAAGAAAATCTAATGAAGATGGGTATTTAGTAGGTTCAAGAGGTAGTGTCGGCTCTTCTTTTGCTGCTACAATGGCAGAAATTACAGAAGTAAATCCATTACCACCGCACTATATATGTGAAAAATGTCATCATAACGAATTTATTACAGATGGCAAATACACAACAGGTGTTGACTTACCAATAAAAAATTGCCCAAATTGTAATATTGAAATGAAAAGAGATGGATTTGATATTCCATTTGAAACATTTCTAGGCTTTAGCGGTAATAAAGAACCTGATATAGATCTAAATTTTGCTTCTGTTTATCAATCTAAAATTCATAGATACACAGAAAGCTTATTCGGTAAAAATAAAGTATTTAAGGCTGGAACTCTTGGAACTATACAAGATAATATAGCTTATGGAATGGCAAGAAAATTTAAGGAATTCTATCCAAATGATACTACAATTAAAACTGATAACGCTTCAATGAATAGAGTTAAGAGGATGATTGTTGGTGTTAAAAGAAGTTCTGGTCAACATCCAGGCGGGTTAATAATAGTACCAGAAGACAAAGATATAGAAGATTTTACTCCAGTTCAATATCCTGCAGATGATATTTCTACAGGAATTATTACTACACACTTTGATTATCATGCAATTGATAGCAATCTATTAAAACTTGATTTATTAGGACATAATGTTCCTACAATGATAAGATTACTAACTGATATGAGTGGGATTGATGCAGCTAAGATAGATTTAAGTGATAAAGATACTATGAAAATATTTTCTTCAACTGAAAGCCTTAATATAAAACACGATTATTCTAATAAGAATATCGGATCACTTGGAATACCAGAATTTGGTACATCATTTGTGAGAGGAATGCTTGATGATACAAAACCTACCACATTTGAAGAACTTATAAGAATATCTGGTTTATCACATGGTACAGATGTATGGCTTGGAAATGCTCAGGAATTAATTAGAAATGAAATAACTGACTTAAAAGGAGCTATTTGTACAAGAGATGATATAATGAATTATCTTATTGCTAAAGGTCTTGATAGTAAATTGTCCTTTGATATTATGGAGCAAGTAAGAAAAGGCAAAGGACTTAAAGAAGAACAAATCACTGAAATGAAAAATAACAATGTGCCTGATTGGTATATTGATTCATGTTTGAAGATAAAATACATGTTTCCAAAAGCACATGCTGTTGCATATGTTATGATGAGTTATCGACTTGCATATTTTAAAGTTCATATGCCAGAATATTTCTATGCAGTAATATTCACAAATTCTGTATCAGATTTTAAATATGAACATATTTCTAAAGGTCTAAATTATTTGTCTTTATTACTTGATACCATTAAAAATGATAAAGAGAATAATGAAGATATATCAAAAATATATTTATATGAATTAGCTGAAGAAATGTATGCAAGAGATATTAAATTTGACGATATAGATTTATACAAGTCTGATCCAATAAATTTTGTTGTGGTAGATAAAGGTTTAATACGACCACCACTTACGGCATTACCTACGGTATCAGAATCAATGGCTATAAAAATAGCTGAAGCTAGGAAAAAAGGTGAATTTATTTCAAAAGAAGATTTTGCAAAAAGAGCAAAAATTGGTAAAAAAACTTTAGAATATTTAGAAAAAACTAAAATTTTAGATAAATTACAAGATACAAATCAAATTGACTTTTTTTCAATATAAATTTGACTATATCTAAATAAATTGATATAATGTGAAAAGATAGAAGTTACTAGAGAGTGGGTTAGACCCACTCTTTATTTATTGAAGGAGTACAGATGCAAAACAAACTTCTTGAAGATTTAAGAGCACAATTAGAACCCGAAATAGAAAATTTAGGATATGAATTAGTTGATTTGGAATTTATCAACGAAGATGGTGAAAATAGACTTAGATTTTATATTTATAAAGAAGATGGAGTGTCTTTAGATGATACTGAAATTGTTTCAAGATACTTAGATACTAGATTGGATGAAATAGACCCCATTGATACTAGTTATTATCTTGAAGTATCATCTCCAGACTTGAATAGACCTTTAAAGACTGACGATGATTTAAGAAGAAATTTAGGAAATGAAATAAATGTCCATTTATATAAAAAAATTGATCAATTAAAAGAATATGAAGGTTATTTAGATTCATATGACAGAGAAAATCTTGTAATTGAACTAGAAAATGGAATTAAAAAAAGTTTTAATAGAAAAGATATTAGTAATATAAAAATTGCAATAAGATTTTAGAGGGAGATATGAATAAAGATTTTATTAGAGCACTTGATGAAATTGAAAAAGAAAAAGGAATAAAAAAAGACGAAATATTGCAAGCTTTAGAAAAAGCATTACAAAAAAGCTATGAGGAAAATTATAAAGCTAATAATGTAGAAATATCAATAAATCACGAAACAGGTGATACTAAAGTATATGCATTAAAAGAAGTAGTGGAAACAAAAGATGATGTAAAAGATTCTGACTATCAAATTACTTTGGAAGAAGCTTTAGTTCATTCTAAAAGAGCAAAAATTGGACAAACTATAAAGATTAAAGTAATGCCAAAATTATTTTTAAGAGTTGCTGCACAAAAGGCTAAAAATATAGTAATTCAACAAATTAGAGATGCTGAAAGAAGAGTTGTTTATGATAGCTATATCGATAAAAAACATGAATTAATAAATGGTACTGTTCAAAGAATAGATTTCAATAATATTTATGTAGATCTTGGTAAATCAGAAGGTGTTATATCTGAAAGAGAAAGAGTACCAGGTGAAGAATTCAATCCTGGTGATAGAATTAAAGTATATGTCAAAGATGTAAAAGAGACTACTAAAGGAGCTCAAATTATACTTTCTAGAAAAGATCCAGAATTAGTAACGAGATTATTTGAACTAGAAGTTCCTGAAATAAGCTCAGGAACAGTTGAAATAATGTCAATTTCAAGAGAAGCGGGATTTAGAACTAAAATTGCAGTATATGCAAATGATCCGAGTATTGATCCTGTTGGAGCTGCAGTAGGAGTAAAAGGTAGTAGAGTAAATTCAATAGTTGAAGAAATAAATGATGAAAAGATAGATATTATTGTCTGGAGTAAAGATAATAAAGTTTATTTATCAAATTCTCTTTCACCAGCAGAAGTTACAGATATATTTGTTGATGAGGCTAATAAGGAAGCTGTTGCTTTTGTACCAGATGATCAATTATCATTAGCTATCGGCAAAGAAGGTCAAAATGTAAGATTAGCAGCTAAATTAACAAACTGGAAAATTGATATTAAAGGTGATTCTATGAGAGATGAGATATTACCTGAATTAGAAAAGAATTTATTAGAACCAAAAACAAAAACAGTTGAAGAAAACAATACTGTAGAAATTAATGACAATGAGTTATTAGATTCAAAAGACAATAATAATATCGAAGATTCAGAAATTGTTAATTCTGATTTAACTGAAGATGAATAAAATAAAATGAATAATATAAAAATAAGAAAATGCATAGTTTGTGGTAAACATAGACATAAAGATGAATTGTTTAGAGTGGTAAAAAATAAATCCGGTGAGATTAATATTGATTTTACTGGTAAATTAAATGGTAGAGGTGCTTATATATGTAAAGATAAATATTGCATTGATAAAACCATAAAAGGAAAAAATCTAAATCGAGCATTAAAATGTAATGTTCCAGTTGAAATTTATCAGAAGCTGGAAGCTATGTAGAAAGGTGGTAATATGTCAAAAATTAGAGTATATGAATTAGCAAAAGAGTTAAACCTGTCTAGTAAAGATTTAATAGCTATTTTAGATAAAGAATTCGGTCTTGAAATCGGAAGTCACATGTCAGTAATTGAGGGAGAAAATCTTGAACTTATTAGGGAATATTTTGATGAATTAAATGAAGAAAAAAATCCAAAGCATAAAAAAGTTGAAGATAATATTGAAGAATTTGACGAATATGACGAAGAATATGATAAAGAAATTTTAAGACAAAACAAGAAAAACAAGAAAAAAGAAAAAAATAAACAAAATCGAATAAAAGAAGAAGTAAAAAAGGAAGCAAAAACAAAAACAGAAGAAGAAAAAGTTATATATATTGAAGAAGGAATTACTGTAAAAGAATTTGCAGACTTAATAAATAAACCTGTTACTCTAGTAATTGGCGAATTAATGAAGATGGGATTATTACTTAATATGAATCAACAAATCAGTATTGAACAAGCCATGGAAGTGGGTATGTCTTTCAATATAGATGTTGAAGAAAAAATTGAAGAAGATGATAATTCTGACGATATATCAAGTATAGACTTTGTAGATAAAGAAGAAGATTTAATTCCAAGAGCTCCAGTTGTGTCTGTCATGGGTCACGTAGACCATGGTAAGACATCATTGCTAGATAAAATGAGAGATTCAAAAGTGGCAAAATCAGAAGCTGGTGGTATTACCCAGCATATTGGTGCCTCAACTGTATATGTAAATGATAAAAAGATTGTCTTCTTAGACACACCAGGGCACGAAGCATTTACTCAAATGAGATTAAGAGGTGCCAATGCTACAGATATTGCAATACTTGTTGTAGCTGCTGATGATGGTGTAATGCCTCAAACAATTGAAGCTATAAATCATGCAAGAGCAGCTGGTGTACAAATAATAGTGGCAATTAATAAAATTGATAAATACGAAGCTAATCCAGAAAAAGTAATGGCTGAATTATCTGAGCAAGGTTTAACTCCAGAAGCATGGGGTGGTCAAACAATAATGGTTCCAGTATCTGCCCATACTGGTGAAGGTGTTGATGAATTGTTAGAAATGATATTACTTGTTGCTGAAATGGAAGAATTAAAAGCAAATCCTAATAGAGATGCAGTAGGTATTGTAATTGAAGCTCAATTAGACAAGGGTAGAGGACCTGTAGCAACAGTTCTTGTAAATAAAGGAACACTTAATAAAGGGGATTTCGTAGTTTCAGGTAGTACGTCTGGTAAAGTTAGAGCAATGTTTGATAATAATCAAAAAGAATTAAAAAAAGCAAAACCATCTACAGCTGTTCTTATTTTAGGCTTATCTGATGTTCCAGAAGCTGGAGATAAAATATATGCTATAAAGGACGAAAAATTAGGTAAGAAATTTGCTGAAAAAGTTAAGGAAAAAGAAAGAGCTGAATATGTTAAGAGAACATCTGCAGTTAATCTTGATCAACTATTCAATAAAATTTCTGATGGTGAAGTAAAAGATCTTAATATCATCGTTAAGACTGATGTAAAAGGTACTATTGAAGCTGTAACATCATCATTCTTAAAACTTTCAAATGAAGAAGTTAAAGTAAATGTTGTTCACGGCGCAGTTGGTGGTATTAATGAATCTGATATAATGCTTGCAAATGCTTCAAATGCTATAATCATTGGTTTCAATGTTAGACCAAATCAAGGAGCTAAAACACAAGCTGAAGAACAAGGAATCGAAATAAGAACATATAGAGTAATATATGAAGCTATTGAAGAACTTGAAAAGGCTATTAAAGGTATGCTTAAACCAGAATATGTAGAACAAGTAATAGGTACAGCAGACATAAGAGATGTATTTAAGGTTCCAGGTGTAGGTAATATTGCAGGTATATATGTAACAAATGGTAAGATGCAAAGAAATGCTAAAGTAAGACTTATAAGAAATGATGTAGTTATATTTGAAGGTGTAATTTCATCACTTAGAAGATATAAGGATGATGTTAAAGAACTGAATCAAGGATACGAAGGTGGTTTAGGTATTGAAAATTATAATGATGTAAAAGTCGGTGATATTATTGAAGCATTTATAGATAAAGAAGTGGAAAGATAGGATTATATGAACAAAACAAGAATAAAAAGAATCGCATCAGAACTTCAAAAAGAAATATCCGTTCTAATTAATCAAGACTTAAAAGATTCGAGAATAGCTCCAATTACATCTATCACTGAAATTGATTTAACTGATGATTTACAATCAGCAAAAGTATTTATTTCAGTTTTGGGTTCTCATAAAGAAAAAGAAGATACTATGGAAGGACTATTAAATTCTAAAGGATTTATCAAAAAGGAACTTGGTAATAGAATGAATTTAAGACATATTCCAGAACTTTACTTTATATTAGATGAACAATTAGAAAAAGCTATGAGAATGGATAAATTAATAAGTGAAGTTATCAAAAAAGATAATGAGGCAATAAATGAAAGAGAAGAAGAAGAAACTATTTGAACAAATTGATAATTCTAATAATATTTTAATTAGTGCACATGTAAATCCGGATGGAGATGCCGTTGGCTCTTCATTTGGTCTTGCATATATACTTAGAAATATGGGAAAAAATGTCTATGTAATAAATAACGACAAATTCCCAACTAATTTGGAATTTATATATGATGAATCAATGTACTATAATAATCAATTTGAAGATATTGATTTATTTATAGCTATAGACAGTGCAGATATAATGAGAATAGGAAGTTCAATAGAATACTTTAATAAAGCTAAAGATACAGCGGTTATTGATCATCATATAACTAATACAGGATATTCTAATAATGATATAATCTATTTATCAAGCTCAGCTTGTGAAATAGTAGCTGAAACATTCATAGATAAAGGAATAGATATTCCTCAAAAAGCAGCAGATTATTTATATTTAGGAATATTAACAGACACATATAGATTCCAATATTCAGCATCTACTTCAAATACTTTAAGAGTAGCTGCAGCTTTAATTGATTTAGGAGCAAGAAAAGATTTCATACATGATAATCTTTATGAAAGATTTGATCCAAACTATCTATTTTTACAAGCAGAAGTTATTCAAAATGCAACTTGGATAGGAGATAAAATTATTACTGCGAAGATATCTAAGGATTTAATTGATAAATATAATTTAGATTTTGATAAGTCTGAAGGATTAGTTTCACTTCTTAGAACTATTGATGGTGTCGAATTGTCAGCAATAGCTAAAGAAGATACAGATAATCAATCAAAATTGAGCTTTAGATCACAAAATATAGTTGATGTTTCAAAACTTGCTAAAGAATTTGGTGGCGGTGGCCATATGAGAGCATCTGGAGCAACTGTTCAAGGCTCATTAGATGAAGTATTTGAAAGATTAAATAAAAGATTGGAAAAACTTTATGAAGACGGGAATCTTGGTAATTAACAAAGCCAAGGATATGACTTCACATGATGTCGTAGCAATATTAAGAAAAAAACTTAATATGAAAAGAATAGGACATACGGGAACACTTGATCCAATGGCAACAGGTGTTCTTCCTATTTGTATAGGAAATTCAACTAGAATTTCTGAATATATTATGAATCAAGGAAAATCATATATTGCTACATTAAAATTTGGTGAAGCCACGACTACATATGATAGTAGTGGTGAAATTTCAAATACTAGCAATAATATATCATTTACTAGTGAAAAAATTGAAGAAGCTTTAATATCTTTCACAGGCGAAATTATTCAAACACCACCTATTTACTCCGCAATAAAAGTTAATGGTAAGAAACTTTATGAATATGCTAGAGATAATAAGGAAATAGATATTAAGGCTCGTAAAGTTAATATATATGACATTAAATTACTAGAAAAAAATAATGAATTTGCTAAAATATATATTAATTGTTCTAAGGGGACTTATATTAGATCTTTAATTCATGATTTAGGTATAAAATTAAATACTTATGCCCATATGACTGATTTAATACGCACCAGAGTTGGTAGATTTGAGTTATCAAATTCAATTGATATTAATAAAATATCTGATTATTCATTGAATTATTTAGAAAATTCTTTAATTTCTACAGATGATGCTTTATATGATTTTGAAACTTTAAAAGTTTCAACTAATATTAGAGATAGACTTACAAATGGACAAAGAATTAATATAATAGATTTAGTAAATACAGAAATTCCAAAAGATAATAAATTTAAAGTTATTTCAAATGATGAATTTATAGGTATTGGAAAAATAAATAATAATATATTAAAAATGGAGAAAATGCTTTGGCAAAAGTAATTGATTTAAACTTAGAAAAATTTAATTTTGAAATTTCAGCTATTGGGCTTGGGAATTTTGATGGTTTTCATGGTGGTCATACAAATGTAGTCAAAAAAACCGTAGAAGTAGCTCAAAAATTTAATGTAAAATCATCAATTTTATTATTCAAACAACATACAAATGAAGTATTTCCACATTTTCCAAGATATTATATAAATTCATTAGAAGATAAGATTGAGATACTAGAAGAATATGGTATTGATTATATTTTTACTATCAATTTCACATATGAATTTGCACAATTATCAAAAGAAGAATTTATACTCGATTTTATAAAAAATAAGCTAAATGCTAAATATATTGTATGTGGACCCAACTATACATTTGGTAAACTATCAAAAGGAACAGTAGATGATTTATATACAATGGAAAAAACAAATGATATTAAAGTTTTTGTAGAAAATTATGTAATGAATGATAATGAGAAAATCTCTTCTACAATTATAAGAAAGCTATTATATCAAGGTAGAGTTTCCGAAGCTCATAGATTACTTAAAAGACCATATACTATTAGAGGAAATGTGGTACATGGATTTAAAATTGGTTCAAAAGAACTTGGTTATCCAACAGCAAATATAGAGATGAATTTTAGATATATATTACCTAAAGAAGGTGTGTATTTAACTAATCTCATACTAAAAGGTCATAAATATTTATCATTAACTTCTATAGGAACCAATCCAACCGTTACAGATAGTAGAGAAATAAAACTCGAAACTTTTATAATTGATTTTGATAAAAAAATATATGGTGAAGAAGTTAAAATAGAATTCCTTGAATGGATGAGAGATCAAATAAAATTTGATTCTAAAGATGAATTAATTGAACAAATGAATCAAGATTTTCAGTATGCAATAATATATAAAAACAATTTACAAAACTAATTTATTTTGTTATAATAATTAAGTACTTTTGCTTGGTGATAGGAATCTCCGATCATCGCTCGGTAAAAGTGTAATATATAATAGGAGGAAAAAATGATTTCACAAGAAAAGAAACAACAAATTATCAAAGAATTTGGTAGAAAAGAAGGCGACACAGGTTCAACAGAAGTTCAAGTAGCTATAATGACTGAAAGAATCAAAGAATTAACACAACATTTAAAATCAAATCCAAAAGATCATGCATCAAGAAGAGGATTATACATGTTAATCGGTAGAAGAAAAGGCCTATTAGACTACTATGAAAAGAAAGATATTGAAGCATACCGTGCTTTAATTGAAAAATTAGAAATCAGAAGATAGTTAAATTATTAAATATAAATATAAATAAAACATTATTTCAAAATACATTAAAAGTAGGGATTCATTTGAATTCTTACTTTTTTATTTGTATATAAATATTATTCTATGTATATATGCCATTAGATTTTAGTTGTAACTTTCACAAATAGGATAAATAGGCTAGAAATGATTAAAATTTAAAGTAATTTTGAAGTTGACAAAAAAATACTAATATTATATAACATATTTATAACAAAGTTATTAAAAAAGAATATTGAGATTGGAGAGTATGACCAATGAAGTTTTAGTGTGTATACTGTACTATACATAATTTTCAATCAAATTGTTATTAAAATAAAAAAATAAGAACGGATAGATATGAAAAATAAATATTTTAGAATGATTATAATAAGTTTAATTATTTTTACTTTTTTTATTAATACTTCTAATATATCAGAAGCAAATGAAGAATTGTCTATATACAATGATTATGTAGTTGATAATTTAGATGATATATCTCGTATAATAAAAATTACAGAAAATAACAATTTAAACGATGAAATAATTATAAAAAATGGATTTAAATTTAATGAAACAATAATTTATCCCATTATGGAAAATAATAAACTATTTAGTTATTTGATGGTCTATTGTGATAAATTAAATTCATTAGACTGGACATTAAACGGAATTATTCCTGAACATAAATTAAATGAATTTAAGATTGATGAGGAAAATATAGAAATATATAACTTAAATAAAATTTTATTAAAAAAATCAAAATCAAGTTCTAATTTTTTAGAAATAGAATACAATTCATTGAACATAAATTGGAATAAAATGAATACTATTAGAGGACAAATAAATAGTAATTCACCAATATATTTGGCTGGAAATAGATATGAAAAAGGAGTAAAAAAAGGTAGACATGCATTTGTTTTATCAGGATATGATGTAGGTTCAAATAAGGCTTATGTTTGGAATCCTTGGGGGAGTTATACATGGTTTTCAGTATCAACAAAATCAATTCCGGCAGGCTCTTTCACATATAAATGGGATTTATCTATAACAGGATGGAGCAAATGAAAAAATTATTAATTTTAATTATTTTAGTTATAGTTTTAGTAGGGTGTAGAAAAGTAGAAGATGAAGTCAAATGGGATAATATACCAATGTTCATGTATAAAGATGATTTTTATTATTATAAAAAAACATTTAAAAAAGAACCACCAGAAAACATTGCGTATGACGGTAAATTTGAGAGTACGGTTCCTCTAACTGAAATTCCAACGAAGAATGGACAGTCTAATTTTGGTATATACGAATATATTTTAATAGATGATGAAAGCATGGAAGTTTATTTAGGTGATAATAAATGGATGATTTTATCAAAAAGAGATTAGTTAACATATGAAAAATTATATTAAGATAATATAAAAGAGTTAGAAATTTTAAACTGACCTCCTCCAAGTTGGTTTTAGGTCCAACTTGGAGGAGGTCAGTTCATTTTCTAGCTTTTTTATACTTTATAAAGAATAAAGCTTCCATATATAATCGAATATAGCGTGTCTATTTCTAATTAAATTACAGAGGTTGTAATTAATTTATATCAATATAGTATTAATTTAATCATATTAAAACAATAAAATACTAAATTATGAAATGCGTTATATTTCCAATATTTATTTATAATTTTCATGATTATATGGTATTATATTATAGTACACAAAAAAGAAAATATATAAGATGATAGCGGGTGCTATCAAGGAGAAA
>JAEZZB010000002.1 GCA_023442495.1 Bacillota bacterium | reverse complement strand
CAACAGCTATAATTATGAGTTTTGGTATTGGCCTTGCATCTTTACTTTCAGATTTTATAGTAGCGGCTCAAAATTTTGAATCCTTTCTATTTGGTTCGATAATTGCAATTACAAATAATGATATATTCTTAATTATAATAATGTCAATAATTGTAATCATTGCTTTTATATACACTTATTATGGACTATTAGCTATTTCAATAAATAAAAACACCGCAAGATTGTCAGGTGTAAATATAAAATTGAATGATTATCTTTTTACAATTTTATTAGCTTTAACAATTGCACTTTCAGCACGTATAGTTGGGATATTAATTATTTCCTCTTTGATGGTTTTACCAGTTGCAACAGCAATGCTAATTAGTAAAGATTATAAATCAACAGTAATCAAATCAGTTATACTTGGTATAATATATTTTTTCCTTGGCTTGACTTCAGCATACTATTTAAGTTTGAAACCAGGCGGAGCAATAATTATGGTTTCGGTAATTGGACTTTTAGTTACTATTTTGTACAAGAGTTTTACTAGTAAGCAATTAAAAAGCATAAAATAGCTCCATACTATTTAGATGAATTTGCATGCTATAAGTTAAGGATATTATATTAGTAGATTTATTATAATATTAATATATCAGTATAATCTAGTGTATATATTTATGCTTATAATCACATCATTTTTGCGATCTCTATTTTGATATTAACATTTTTTATAGTTCTGAAATACTTGTTGGAACACTAATCCTTCAGATATTTTAGAACTTTTTATTTATATTGGATATAAAATTGAACTTGAAACTATAAATAAATTATGAGATAATGTTTTTGAAAACGTAAACACTATATGGAAAGACCAGCTATAAAATGTCAAGAGAAAATAAAAAATAATTCATCTTGATATTATGGCACGTCAAACAAGCCTAAAAAATTAGGCTTAAAAAAATAAATAACAATTGAATAACAATTAAATATTAGGTATGTAAGCTTTGTTATCTCTCAAAACAGCAAAAATAATGTTAGTAAGTTTTCTTGCAACAGCACCGATTGCTGTACCGTGAGCTTTACCCCTTTGTCTAAGTTTTTGATAATACAAAGATAAAGCAGGGTTCTTAAAAGCAGCAACACTAGCAGCAAGCCAAATAGCACGTCTAAGATAAGGAGAACCACGTTTAGAAATCTTAGTATCTGTAGCATTAAAATTACCAGATTGCTTAACAGCAACATCTAAACCAGCATAAGCAACTAATTGATTAGCTTTTTCAAAACGAGAAATTTTACCGATTTCTGAGAAAATAGTGGCGCCTAAGACATTACCAATACCTATGATAGAAGTAATAACAGGGCATAAAGAATTAATCATAGAAGAAATCTCATCTTCAATCTCAAGGATTTGATCTTCAAGAAAAGAAATTTGAGCAATAATTTGTTTAATTTGAAAAGAAAAAGACTTCAAAGCAAACTTAACACCAAAAGAATTAGAAGCCTTCTCTTGAATTTCTTTAGCCTTATCAATACCAAAGCGACCCTTACTACACTTAGACAAAAGCTTAGCAAGCTCATCAGCGGGAATAGAAATCATATCCTCAGGTAAAGGATACTTACTTAAAAGTTCCTTAGAAGTGACACCATAGATATTAGAAAAAAGTGAAGAATACTCAGGAAAAACCTGATCTAAAATAGCAACAAGCTTTCTTTTCCAATCGGAAGCTTCATCAACAAGAGCAAACCTAAACCTAGAAAGATTTCTTAAAGCAAAAGTATTCTCATCAGAAAAATGAGAAACAGAAAACTCACCAAATCTAAGAATTTGAGCAATAACAAAAGAATCAACAGAATCATTTTTAGTCTGTCTAATATACATCTTTCTAAAAGCATCAGATTGAATAGGATTAATAACTACACTAGAAAAGCCTAAATCAATTAAGAAAGAATAAAGCGATAGCCAATAATGTCCAGTAGCTTCCATACCAATAATACAATTGTTAGAATCAATGGAAAAAGAGGAAATAAATTTCTGAAACTTCTCTAAACCCTTAATAGAATTAGAGAAAGAAAAAGACTCAGAAACAAGTTTCCCATTAGAATCAATAATTGAGGCTTCGTGGTTAGATTTTGCAATATCAACACCAATGTAAAACATAAAATCACCTAGCTTTAATATAAATTTAGATAGAGAAAGAGCCCTCAAGAACTTTACGACAATCAAACCTCGTTAGACATACAGCAACGAAATGTGCTATCCAGCTCATACTGATAAAGACGTAAAGAAGAGGCGTAACCCTTTGTTAGGAAGACAAGCTTCAAGGAGGTTGACTACGACCTCTATCTATACAATTATTATCCCATAAGAAAGTGGGATTGAGAACAAAATGTAGTATTTATTACTACAACTATATTATACGAAGGAGAAAACATGATAAACAAAAGTAAAAGAATATTAAGCCTAATTTTAGCTGTACTTATGTTAATTTCAGGAATAAATCTAAGTATACCAGCTAAAAAGGTAGAAGCAATTGGCGATACAGTTACAATATATAGAAAAGCAAATAAAAAATCAGAATCACCTGTATTTTTAGCAAAAGATGATTGGTTTGCAATGTGTGTAGATGCACTTGTACCATC
>JAEZZB010000033.1 GCA_023442495.1 Bacillota bacterium | reverse complement strand
GATTTATATTTTTATCTGATAAAGTTATTTCATCATAATCACTAGATTTTTCAATAATTTTAAGATTTAATTCTTCAACAATTTCTGATAATTTTACACTTTTAGCCATTTTTTTCTCCAAAATATTCTATTATGTTATTAGCAACGCTTTCTGTTATATTAGAAACTTGCATAAGTTCTTCTTTAGAAGCCTCTTTTATTTTTGTAATTGAACCAAAGTATAATAAAAGTTCTCTAATTCTTTTTTCTCCAAGTCCTTCAATATTTGAAAGTTCAGATTCAAAAAGATTTTTCTTTCTTACTGTATTGTGGTAATTAATAGCAAATCTATGTACTTCTTCTTGTATATCAAAAAGAAATCTATATATAGCTGAATCTTTATCTATATCTATTTCTCTGTTATCAATAACTATAGCTCTTGTTCTATGCTTATCATCCTTCACAAGCCCTATTACCTTTATATTTAATCTAAATTTTTTAAGAACCTCTATGGCAATATTTACTTGTCCTTTACCACCATCCATAATAATTAAATCAGGACTTTTAGCAAATGATCCTGTTGTGTTTTCATCTAGTAAACGCTTTATTCTTCTAGTTAACACTTCTCTCATAGAAGCATAATCATCCGGTCCTTCTACAGATTTAATTTTGAATTTTCTATAATCTTTTCTTTCTTTCTTACCTTGAAAGTAAACAACCATTGAACCAACAGAATCCACACCAGAAATATTTGATATATCATATGCTTCAATTCTATTAATCGGATGAATGTTCAATGTATCTTCAAGTTTTTTTAGTCCCAAATTCTTATTTTTTTCTCTATAATCCAATTTTTCTAAAAATCCATCAATCATTTTACAAGCATTTTGTGTAGCAAGATCTAAATATTCTTTTTTAGCTCCTCTTTTTGGAACTTTTATATTAACTTTTTTACCTTTTTGATTTGATAAAATTTCTTCCAAGGCTTTTTTATCTTCTGGTTCTTCAATCATTAATATTTCACTAGGGATATATGTCATATCAAAATAATATTGTTGTAAAAAAGAAGATAATATTTGTGAATTATATTCATTAAATTCATCTTCTATAATAAAATGTTCTCTGTCTACAATTTTCCCAGATCTCATAAAAAAAACTTGAATTGCAACATAATTTCTTTTCTTAGCTAAAGAAATTATATCTAGATTATATCCAGTAGTTGAACTAACATTTTGACGTTCCATCAAACTATCTACTGCTTGTATATATTCTTTATATTCTTGAGCCCTTTCGAATTCTAACTTTTTTGAATAATCAAACATCTTTTCTTCAAGTATATCAGTTAATATTTTAGAATCACCCTTTAGAAATCTACGCACTTGATTAACATTTTCAAGATATCTTTCTTTATCATTAAAATCATGAGTAGGATCTTCATATTTATATAAATAATGTTTTAATGATGGTCTTTTATTTTTCCCATATCTTTGAACTGCATCATTTAATCTTATTCTGAACATATTTTGTAACAATTTTAGAACTTTGTTTACAGAAAAAGCATCTGGATATGGTCCATAATATTCATTTCCATCTTTTTTTGCAGATCTTGAAATCATTAGTCTTGGAAATTCTTCATCAGTAATCATTATATATGGATATTGCTTATCATCTCTTAGCAATATATTGTAATGAGGTCTATGCTCTTTTATAAAATTTGATTCTAAAACTAGTGATTCAGCTTCTGTATCGACAATTATATAATCAAAATGATCGATTTTCTCAACCATTTTGATTACTTTTTGAGATTTACTGCTACTGTTAAAATATGATCTCACTCTATTTTTAAGATTTTTGGCTTTGCCCACATATATAATATTGTTATCTTTGTCTTTCATTAGATATACGCCTGGTAATTCAGGCAATCTAGAAAGTTCATATCTAAAATCTTTCATTTATAAATTATATTTCTTCTGTAATTTTTTTAAGATATTCTAAATCATATCCATCAAGATCTTTTGAAAGTCTTTCATAAGATTCTCTATTATAATCATTAATCCAATCTTTTTCCCATTTCTCAAGCATAAATGATTTTACTGGTCTTATATCTATTGGTAAATATATCAATGATTCAAGTTCTAAAAAACCTTCTTCTTGAGATTTTTTAACATATACTATATTTTCAATTCTTATACCATGACTATCTTCTATATATAGCCCTGGTTCTATAGAAAATACCATTCCTTCTTGAAGTGGTAATCCTCCATCTTTTCTTGATATTGACATTGGCCCTTCATGCACTCCAAGCACAAATCCTACTCCGTGTCCTGTACCATGATTAAAATCTTTACCTGCTCTGTATAAAGGGTTTCTCACAATCGCATCAATAAATGCTCCCGTATTTCCCTTCTTAAATTTTGCTGTCATACCAGCTATATGAGCTTTTAATGTTAAAGTATAGTCTGTTTTTTCCTCATCAGTAAGTTCTCCTAAAGCTACAGTTCTCGTAATATCTGTAGTCCCTTCTAAATATTGAGCTCCACTGTCAACTAAATAGAGTCCTTTAGGCTGTAATGTCGCCGGAATTACCTTTTCTGGATCATAATGTGGCATAGCTGCATTTGGACCATATGCTGATATTGTTTGGAATGAAACTTCTATAAAATTAACTTGTTGTTGTCTATATTCTAATAATTTTCTAGCTGCAAATATTTCATCGATATTACCAGATTTTACTCCTGTTTCAATCCAATTGAAAAATTTAGTTAATGCTATTGCGTCCTTATGAAATGCTTTTTTTGCATTCTCAATTTCAGTTTCATTCTTCAAAGCTTTCATAAGCGTTGTAAGATTATGTCCTCTTTTTATCTTTACATTCTTATTTAGATTTTGATATACCAATACATTTGTTCTATTTGGATCTAAGTAAACTGTATTAGTCCCTTTAATATTCTTCATATATTCAAAAATAGAATCATAAGTATATACATCTATATTATTTTCTTTTAGATATTCTTTAACTTCAATATCTAATTTATTTTCATCAATAAATAGTACGGCTGAATCTAAGCTTACAACTGAATATGAGAAAAATACTGGCGTAGCATATACATCATCTGCTCTTAAATTAGTTAAATATGCTATATCTTCCAAAGCTCCAATAAATGTATATTCTACATCTCTTGATTTCATCATTTCTCTTAATAGTTTTAATTTATCCTTAGTTGATTGACCTGTATATTTTTCATCAAATATCCAAGCTTCTGATTTAGGTAATTCTGGTCTATTTTTCCAGATTTCAGATATAAAATCAACATCAGTTATTAATAATCTTGTATTAAGCTTTTCAGAAATAGTATTATATAGTTGTAATGATAATGTCTTACCATCAACAGCTACTTTTCCATATTCATGTACTTCTTCAACTAAAAATTCTAGAAAATCAATATCTTCTCCCATGCGATATAATTCAAATGGTGAATTTTTTAATTCTTGTTCAGCTTGTACAAAATATCTCCCATCTGTCCAAAGTCCAGCTTTATCTCTTGTAACTACAGCAGTACCTGCAGAACCCGTAAAACCAGATATATATTCTCTTGTCTTATAATAATCTGCTAAATACTCTGACATATGTGGATCAGATGTAGGTATTATATATGCGTCAATATTTCTTTCATCCATTAATTCTCTTAATTTATCAACTCTTTCATATAAATTCATAATTACTCCTTTACTACACCGTATCTAACAAGTGCTTTATATATTCCTTCATCTACATTAGATGATGTTATTGCAAATGCAATATCTTTAAGTGGTTGCATTGCATTTTCCATTGCAATTCCATATTTTGCAAATTTAAGCATATGAAAATCATTTAAACTATCACCAAAAGCCATTAAATGATTTGGATTTATTCCTAAACTTTCGAGTGCATGCCCTTTACTAACATTATTCTTTGAAAATTCCATAACTGTAGATAATGTAAGCATTGCGTGAGCTACTGGTTCAAGCTTATTATTAATTCTGTCGAAATTATTCCACATGTATTCTGGATAACCTGCAGCCATTAACTTCATTATTGGTTTATTAATTGACTTAAGTAAATCGTCATGCTCTACAATATCAAATGAACCACCTCTTGCTCTTATATCATCAAAATGGATAAGTTCAGTATTTTTCCCATTATCTTCAAGAAATTTTTTATAATTTCCCATATGCATCAAACCATCTTGTCTATAAAAAGGGAAAATATTAAACTCTTTAATTCTTTCTAATATTTCACGAGCTTCTTCTACTGAAATATAATCTCTAAAAATAACTTCATCTTTTACTGGATCATATACTATGGCTCCATTTCCAGATATAATAAGTCCGCCATATTCTTTAATTTTAATCTCTGGTATATATTTTTTAACAGCTTCTAAAGCTCTTCCTGTTGCGATGATAAGTTTTATTCCTTTTTCTTGTAATTCTATAATCGCCTGCTTCGTTTTTGGCATAATCTCAAGATTATCATCTAATAATGTCCCGTCCATATCAACCGCAAGATATTTTACTTGATCGAAAATATTCATAATACTCCTCTATTGAAAACAAATTTTCATATTAATTATACTATAAAAGACCACCATACAAAATTATTTATACACTTATTGTAAAAAAATTTATTAATATAACTATATTGTAATACGTTTTACTTAAATTCATGATATTATATTATAAACATATTAATTTTGATAAGAATTTAAATACGTATGAGGAATTAATGAATAAATTAAAAAACTTTTTTAAAACGAATAAAAACTTAATAAGAGCTATATTAATATTTTTTATCATAATAGTTACAACTATAATTATTAGAAAAGAAATTAAAACTATTGATATCGGTCAAATCAAAACTTTAATGAAAACTACGAGTACTTTTCAAAAAGTTTTATTTGTAGTTTTGGGCGTTATCTCATTTTCATTTGCTACCATTTATGATTATATTCTTGCAAAATATTATGATATGAAAATACCCATGGCCGAAGTTATTAGAATTGGTTTTATTTCTCAATCATTTAATAATTTCATTGGATTTGGAGGACTTGCAGGAATTACAACGAGAGAGCTTTTGTATGAAAAATATAAGCTTGATAGAAAAATTGCAAATAGAATCATTTTTATAGTTCTATTTTCAGATATAATAGG
>JAEZZB010000009.1 GCA_023442495.1 Bacillota bacterium | reverse complement strand
TTTTTCGAATCATCTATTTTAACATATTACATAATTACATCTTCTTAAATCCAATTGGCTGATTTTCTATATCAATTCTAATAGTTGTATAATTTGTATAATATACCATGCCAGGCTTTGAACCTTTGGATTTGTTTACATTTTTCTTTTGTGTATAGTCCACGTCTATATATCTATCATTAGAGTTTTTTGAAAATTTTGCGGCAAGAAAGGCTGCAATTTTAAACTCATAATCTTCAAGTTTTTGATTATTTTTTAGAATTACATGAGACCCAGGTAAATCCTTGATGTGGAAGAAATAATCATCTGGATTTGCTTCTCTAAGTGTAAGATATTCATTTTGTTTGTTATTTTTACCTACATAAATTATATTGTTGTTATATGTTATATATTTGTGTGGGGTAGATTTTTCTTCTTTTACTTTCCTTGATTTAGAAGGCTTTTTAAGGAATTTTTGATCGATAAGTTCTTCTCTAATTTCGGAGACTTCATTGTGGTCTTCAGCTAAATTTATTTGTGTAATTATATTCCTTAAATAAGAAATTTCTTCTTCAAGATTTGGAATTGACACAAGTAAAAGTTTATAACTTTTGTGGAGTTTTTTAGATTTTTTGTATTTTAGTTCAATATTTTCCCAAGGTGATTTTCTATTATCAAGTTGAATTTTAATCATCGTATTATCATAATAATTATTTACATCAATTGATTCTTGACCTTTTTTAATCTTATATGCAACTGCTGATAATAAATCACCTTCAATACGAAAAGATTCGAAATTTTTTGACTCTTCAAAGTCTTTATTAAGATTATCAAGTTTTGTAACATTATGAGAAATTTTCTGCTCGATAATTTTTACAAGATTGGATTTAACTTGATTTAGAGAATTATCATTTACATTTTGAGAATAGTAAATATCTAAAACTTCACTCATAGAATTATAAACTTTGTAGTTTTCACCTTTGCTTAAAAGTTCCATACAATAATAATCTGTCGAAATATCTTTATCAAAATATAAATGTGGTTCAAAATTATTTTCTTTAATTTTTGAGGCGATTAGGTGAAATACATCATTTAATCTTTCTTTTTCTTCATCATTTAATGATCCATAATTTCTTGTTAAATCAATATTTGCTCTAAACGCAATTTCATCACCAATTTGAGGGCCAAACCCTTGAAATAGCATATAGAAAACTTTTTTTATTTTGTAGTTTTCAGGTATATCAAGCTCTTTAAGATTTGGTGTATTTGTAAGAATATTTATCTTATCATCTTTAAGCTTTATAAATTGTGTACCTGGGTAAACTGCACGAACACTACTCATTTCATGAGAAATTCTTTTTATTGCTTCAATTACCTTATAATGTTCATTAGTTAATACAATATTAGAATATTTGCCCATTATATCTATAACTATTCTTTTAATAGTATCAAGACCTAGCTCATCTTTAGTTGAAATAACTATTTCAATACTTCTGTCCATACCAATTTGTTTTATTTCCTTAATGGTAGAATTTTGTATATGTTTTCTAAGTATCATTGCAAATTGAGGTGGAGTAGAAGGGTTATCATATTTTAATTTCGTAAGATGAATTCTAGCATTTTGTGGGTTTGAAGATATTAGCAATTTATAATTTTCCTTATTGTAAATATTTAAAATAATTAGATGTTCATTAATTTGATAAATCTTTTGAATATGTCCATTTATTAATTTTTCATTAAATTCTTTTACTAGTGATTTTAACACTATACCATCGAATGCCATATAAACTCCTTTTCTAATTATTATTATAACATATTATTTATTAAATATTTGTAATAATTACTTGACTATATTTTAATATGTTTTACAATATTTAGAGAAGGAGAAAATATGATTAAATCAATGACAGGCTATGGCAAGAGTAGCTATATGGATGATAAATTAAATATTGATGTTGAAATAAAAACTGTTAATTCTAGATTTTTAGATATTAATATTAGAATGCCTTATCAATTGAATTTTATGGAAGATAAAATCAATAAATTGATTAGAAAATATATTACTAGAGGTAGAGTAGATTTATTCATTAAATCTAAAACTAAGAGTTTAGGAAATACCAATATTATAATAGATGAATTACAAGCCCAAAAAATGTATGATTCACTTGAAAAATTGAAATATATGTTTAATTTGAAAGGGGAATATAGAGATATTAGGATATCAGATATTTTAAGAAATGAAGATGTACTTAAATTTGAATCTGAAGAATTAGATGAAGATTACTTATGTTCAACCATTTTAAATACTGTTGAAGACGTATTAAAACAATTAGTGAATATGAGAATAGATGAAGGAAATAATCTAAAGAAAGATTTAATTTGCAACTTAAAACTTCTCAAAAATAATAAAGAAAAAATATCTGAACAAGTAAAGGATTTAAAAGAAGAAATAAGAAATAAATTATTTACTAATATCCAAGAAATTTTGAATCAAATTAGTATTAATGAAGACAGGCTTGCAAATGAAATTGTATTTTATGCTGATAGGCAGGATATCAATGAAGAATTATCAAGACTTGATTCACATTTTATTCAATTTGAAAATAATCTAGAAGCAAATGAAGCAATTGGCAAAAAATTAGATTTTATAACTCAGGAAATGTTGCGTGAAACTAATACAATTGGTTCAAAGACGTCAAATATTTATGTAATTAATCATATAATTGAAATGAAGACAACAATAGAAAAAATAAAAGAGCAAGTACAAAATATCGAATAGAGGTTTTATGAAAGGATTTTTACTAGTTATTTCTGGACCAACAGCGGCTGGAAAAGGAACAATAGTTAAAGAAATATTAAAAAAACGAGATGATATTGTAGCATCTATTTCTGTCACAACAAGATATCAAAGAGAAAATGAAATAGATGGTGTAGACTATTTCTTTAAAACTCAAAAAGAGTTTGATGAATTAATAGAAACAAATAAATTATTAGAACATGCAGTAGTACATGGAAATTCTTATGGTACACCGATTGCATTTGTAGAAAAAAGCATCAATGAAGGTAAAGTTGTAATACTTGAAATTGATGTTCAGGGTGCAAGTCAAGTAAGACAAAATTTTGAAAATGCAGTGTATATATTTATGCTACCACCAAAAAAATCAGATATAGAAGCAAGGCTAAGACATAGAAATACTGAATCGGAAGAAATGATTCAAACAAGACTTAGAAATGCAGAAGTAGAGCTTGCACAGATAAGATATTATGATTATTTCTTAATCAACGATTATGTAGATAAAGCAACGAAAAAATTAGAAGAAATTATAGATCAAGAATTAGAAAAAAGGAGAGAAGAATGTTAAATCCATCATTTAAAAAATTATCAGAAATAAGTGACTCAAGATATGAAATAGCTATGATGACAGCTAAAAGAGCTAAACAAATTATTGCTGGAGATAAACCATTGGTAAAAAATAAAGGACATAAACCAGTTACTCAAGCATTAAGTGAAATTATGGAGAAAAAAATAGTAAAAGAGGAAGAATAATGCTTAAAGATAAAAAAATCCTTATAGGCGTTACAAGTGGCATTGCAATATATAAAGTACTTAGTTTAATTAGTTCACTTAGAAAATTTGGAGCAATAGTTGAAGTTATAATGACAGAATCAGCAACTAAATTTATAAATCCTATTACATTTGAAACTATGGCAAGTGGAAAAGTGTATACAGATATGTGGATACATCCAAAAAAAGTTTTACATATAGATATAACTAATGATGTAGATTTGTTTTTAATTGCACCAGCTACAGCTAATACTATTGCAAAAGTTTATGCGGGTATTGCAGACAATCTTCTTACGGCATCTATTTTAGCATCTAAAGCACCTGTTTCATTTGCGATATCTACTAATACAAATATGCTATTAAATCCGATTACGCAAAGAAATATACAAGGATTAAAGAATTTAGGATACGACTTTATTGACGCAAATGAAGGTGTTTTGGCATGTAATACTGTAGGAAAAGGAAGAATGGCAGAACCTATTGAAATACTTGATTATATTGAATATAAACTTACAAAAAAAGATTTAACAAATAAGAAGATTATAGTAACTGCAGGAGCAACAATTTCAAGGCTTGATCCAGTAAGATTTATGACTAATGATTCTTCGGGGAAAATGGGTTATCAAATTGCGAAACAAGCAAGAAATAGAGGAGCTGATGTTTACTTTATCCAAGGAAAAGTCAAGACTCATGAACTTAACATGGTTAAAAATATACATATTGAAACAAATGAAGAGATGAAAAACGCAATTGAAAATAATTTTGACAATGCAGATGTTTTAATTATGTCTGCAGCTCCGACTGATTATGAATTTAAGATAAGTTTTGATTCAAAACTTAAGAAATTGGAAGATAATATTAGTTTTGAAATGAAAAAATCTTTAGATATATTAAGATACTTTGGTAAAAAGAAAGTAAATCAAAAGCTTGTAGGGTTTGCAGCTGAAACAGATAATTTAATTGATAATGCAAAGGATAAATTAGAATCTAAGAATTTAGATATGATAATTGCAAATGATGTATCAAAACAAGGTGCAGGTTTTAATGTTGATACCAATATTGTTACAATAATTTCAAGAAACGAAAAAATTTCCTACGACTTAATGTCAAAAGAAGAAGTGGCAAATATTATTTTAAATAAATTGGTGAATGATGTATTATGATGTAATATTAAAATCTAAAACTTCATTTCTGGATAGATTATTTACATATCAATATGATGAAAATCTAGAAATTGGTACAAGGGTTATAGTTCCATTTGGAAATGCAAATTCTAAAAATCTTGGAATTATTGTTGCTATCCATGAAGGTAAAATAGATTTCAAAACTAAAAAAATAACACAAATTATTGATGTAAATCCTATAATTTCAAAGGAATTGGTAGAACTTGCATTCTATATGATTAAAAATAATATATCTGATTACGGTTCAGCAATTAATACAATTTTACCACCAGGAAGTATTGATAAGGTAAAAGAATATTATAAGGCAAATGAATTATTGAAGAAAGAAGATATTGATTTATATGAATACTTAGATGATTACAAAAGTTTTGAAGAAATAGATGAGAAATTTAAAAATAAATACAATATTAAAACTCTTAATAATTTTGTAAAAGAAAATTTAATCAATTCATATATTTCGTTGAATAAGAAATCAAGTATAAAATATATAGAATATATTCATTTACAAAATTCTGAATATGAAAATGTAATTAGAAAGAATGCAGTTAAACAATTAGCTATTCTTGATTATTTATATGAAAATGGATCGACAGAAAAATCAAAGCTTTTAAATGAAACAAATTCGACAACAAGTATATTAAATGCTTTAAATGAAAAAGGATTAATAGAAATTGAAAAGAAAGATATTTACCGCGATGTTCTAGATGATGTAAAAGTATTAAAAAAATTTAAATTAAATCAAGAACAACAAAGGGCATTTGATTTAATAATTAATACAACGGAAGATAATTTTCTTATTCATGGTGTAACTGGTTCTGGAAAAACAGAAGTATATTTACAACTAGTCGAATATTATTTAAATAAGGATAAAGAAGCAATTATTTTAGTTCCTGAAATCTCATTAACACCACAGACGATTGAAAGATTTCAAGGTAGATTTGGAAAAAATATAGCAGTACTCCATTCAAAATTATCTATTTCTGAGAGAGCTGATCAATGGAGAATGATAAAAGACAAAGAAGTTAAAATTGTTGTTGGAGCCAGATCTGCAATATTTGCACCATTTGAAAATATTGGAATTATTGTGATTGATGAAGAACATGAGGCTTCTTATCAGTCAGATAAAAATCCTAAATATTCTGCAATAGAAATTGCAAAACAAAGAGCAAAATATCACGGTGCAAAATTAGTGCTTGGAAGTGCTACTCCATCAATGAAGAGCATGTATGAAGTATATCTGAAAAAATTAAATCTTATTAGAATTAATAAGAGAGTAAATGATATTCACATGCCAAATATTGTTAGAGTAGATATGCGTGAAGAATTAAAGAAGAACAATTTAACTATGTTTTCAGAATTGCTTAAAGAAAATATTGAAAATGCACTTAATAACAAAGAGCAGATTATTTTGTTTTTAAACAAAAGAGGTCATACTTCATTTGTATTTTGTAGAACATGTGGCTATGTGCATAAATGTGAAGCATGTGATGTTGCAATGACTTATCATAAATCAAAAGATAGATTAATATGCCATTATTGCGGTAGAACTGCATTTAAAAGGAAATCGTGTCCAAATTGTGGTAGCAAATGGATAAAAGAATATGGTGCAGGAACAGAAATGCTAGAAGAACAAACAAGAGAAATATTTCCAGAAGCAAAAGTTTATAGAATGGATGCAGACACAACTACTAGCAAATCTGATTATCAAAAAGTATACAATATGATGCATTCAAGGAAAATAGATATTTTGATTGGAACTCAAATGCTTTCAAAAGGACTCGATTTTCCAAATGTTTCAGTAGTCGGTATAGTATCAGCTGATATTAGTTTAAATGTACCTGATTTTAGATCACATGAAAATACATTTAATTTAATTACTCAAGTTGCAGGTAGAGCAGGACGAGGAAAGACTAAGGGGGATGTTATAATTCAAACCTATAATCCTGATAATTATGCAATAAAAAATGCAGCTGAAAATAATTATTATGAATTCTTTAAAATAGAAATGTCTGAAAGAAAGAGATTTAATTATCCACCTATAGTAAATATTTTGAATATTAATATTTCTTCAAAAGATAGGTCATATGCAATAATAGTAGGTCGTAATATTACAATTTCTATAAATGAATTTATAAGAAATAACGGCATTGATATTATTGAAATAACAGGACCTACGCCAAGTGTTATTGAGAGAATAAATAATAGATATAGATTTGATATTATAGTTAAATCTATAAATAAGAATGATTTAATAAATCTTTCGAATGAAATTAGAAAAATGGATAAAAATCATAAAATTTATATAAATTATAAATTAGAGGAGGAATAATGGCTTTAAGAGTAATTAGAAAAGTGGATGATCCAATACTTTTAAAAAAAGCTAGAGAAGTAAAGAATATTGACGATAGATTACTACAACTACTAGATGATATGGTTGAAACTATGCATCTGGAAAATGGAATAGGTCTTGCGGGTCCTCAAGTTGGTATACTTAGAAGAGTTTTTGTAGCAGATGTAGGTGATGGTAATATCTATAAAATAATAAATCCAGAAATACTTGAATCTGAAGGAGAAGATATAGATATAGAAGGTTGTTTATCGATTCCTAATTTTAATTGCACAGTTAAAAGAGCTGAAAGAATTAAAATGAAATATATAGATACCGAAGGAAATGAAAAGATTGTAGAAGCTGATGGAATGCTTGCAAAATGTTTTCAACATGAAAGAGATCACTTAGATGGAGTTTTAATTACATCTAAAATGATTGATAAAGTAAATGATGAAAATTATGAAGAAATTCTTAAAAAAATTGGTAAAGAATACAGATTAAAAGAAGAAAGAAATAATAATTAGTGTAAGGTAAACATGAAAAAAATTATATTTATGGGAACACCAGAATTTTCGGTAAAACCTCTTGTATCATTATATGAAAATAGTGAAATAAGTGTAGAACTTGTAATTACAGGACAAGATAAAAAAAGATCTAGAAATAAATTTTTACCTACTCCAGTAAAAGAGAAAGCAATAGAATTAGGTATAAAAACTATTGAACCCTCAAATGTAAATTCAGTAGATTCACTTAAACAAATTAATGATATTAATCCAGATTTTATTGTTGTAATAGCATATGGTCAATTTATTAAAGATGAATTATTGACCAAATATAAAGATCGAATTATCAATATACATTCATCTATACTTCCAAAATATAGGGGAGCAGCACCTATGCAATGGACAATATTAAATAAAGATAAGAAAGCTGGCGTAACATCAATGCTTATTGAAAAAACAATGGATACAGGTGATATACTTGATGTTGCAACAATTGATATTGATGAAGATACAGATATAGATACATTACATGATAGATTATCTGAAATTTCTGGTCCATTAATAGTTAATACTATAAATAATTATGATCATCTATATAAAAATAGAACAAAACAAGATGATACAATGGCTATTTATTCAAAAAAAATTGATAAAAAAATGGGGCATATCGAATTTACTGATAAGGCAAGTGATATTAAGGCAAAAATAATGGCTTTTTCTAATTGGCCAGGTACTTATGTATTTTATAAAGATAAGAAGATGAAAATCCATAAAATTACCACAATTGAAAAATATACTAATAATGAAATAGGACAAATTATAGATGCTAACCAAGAAGGAATATTCGTAAATTGCGAAGATTATTGTATAAAGATAGAAGAAATACAATTTGATGGCAAAAAACGAATGGATGTCAAATCATTTTTACTAGGAAATGATATAGAAAAAGGTGAATATCTCTTATAGGAGGGCTTATGAATTATTATATTTTGCTAATTATTGCTATGATTATAAGTATGTTTGCGAGTATGAAAGTAAAAACAAATTATCAGAAATTTTCAAAGATTGCTGCATCATCAGGTTTAACAGGGGCAGAAGCTGCTAAGATAATACTAGATAAAAATGGAATTTATGATGTATCTGTACAACCGATTAATGGTACATTAACTGATCATTATGATCCAAAATCAAAAGTTATTAGACTTTCTCAAGGAATATATGATAGTAATTCCGTATCAGCAGTATCTGTAGCTGCTCATGAGGTAGGTCATGCTATTCAAGATAATGAAGGATATGCATTTTTAAGATTTAGATCTGCTTTAGTTCCTGTTGTTAATTTTACTTCAAAATTTACATTTATTATTATATTTGCGGGATTTTTCTTAGAACTTGTTGAACTAATTGATATAGGTATTATACTATTTGCATTATCAGTACTATTTCATATAGTTACCTTACCAGTTGAATTGGATGCAAGTAAAAGAGCGTTGAATACTTTAGTTGCAAATAATATAATTACTTCTGAAGAAAAATATGGAACAAAACAAGTTTTAGGTGCAGCAGCTATGACTTATGTAGCTTCAATGTTAGTTTCATTAATTGAACTATTTAGATTTATAAGTATTAGAAATAGTAGAAGTTAGAAGTAGATAGTTTATTTAGCAAATATCTTTTTGGATATTTGCTTTTTATTTTAGGAGGATTCTATTAAAGCAAGAAGAATAGCCATAAAGGCAATAGATGAAATAATTAATAATAACAAATATAGTAACTATATTGTAAATGACACTATAGATGAAGTAGATGAATTTGATAAATCTTTATACAGAAAAATAGTATATGGTGTAATTGAAAATCAAAGATATTTAGATTATATAATTTCAAAATTATCTAAAATACAATTTAAAAAACTTGATAGAAATGTAATTAATATACTTAGGATTGCAATTTATGAATTAGTATTTCTAAAATCAAAAGAATATGCAGTTATAAATGAAGCAGTTAAAAATACACAAAAATTCAGTTATAAATCAAAAGGATTTGTTAATGGAAATTTAAGAAACTTCTTGAGAAATAAAGAAAAATACGCGGATGTAGATATAGTGGATAAAGACGAATATCTGTCAATTAGATATAGCGTTAACAAAGACATTATTATATATCTAAAGAAATATTATGATAATTACACAGATATAGTAAAGGGATTCAATGATACGCCACAATTAAATATAAGAGTAAATACAACTCTTATTACAAAATCTGAATTGATATTAAAATTAGAAAATTATGGATTAATAATTGAAGAATCTGATATTTCAAAAGATTCATTAATTATTGAAAATCCTGACAATATAACAGAAATTAAAGAGTTTAAAAATGGTCTTTTTACAATTCAAGATCAATCATCTTCATTAGTAAGTGAAATATTATCACCTAAAGAAAATTCAGAAGTACTTGATTTATGTGCGGCACCAGGTTCGAAAAGTACGCATTTAATGCAAATTATGAATAATATGGGTCATTTAGTTTCAAATGATATATCATTTGTAAAACTTTGTAAAATAGAAGAAAATTTTGATAGAATGAAATTGCACAAGCCAGAAATAACAAATTATGATGCTAGTGTATTTATAAAAGATTTTGAAGATAGATTTGAATATGTACTAGTAGATGCACCTTGTTCTGGACTAGGAGTCATAAAAAGAAAACCAGAGATAAAGCTTGAAAGAAATATTGAAGATATAGAAGAATTGAGCGAATTACAATATAAGATACTAGAAAATTCATATAAATATCTTAAAAAGGGAGGATATTTAGTATATAGTACATGTACTCTTGGAAATTTAGAAAACGCTGATGTAGTCAATAAATTTTTAAAAAATCATAAAGATTTAAGAATAATCAAAATCAAAGAAAAAGATTTTGTAGAAATATTTCCAAGTGAAAAAAATGATGGGTTTTTCATATGTAAAATTTATAAAAACGCTTAAATATGGTATAATTACTATTATTTATATGAGTAGGTTATTATGAAATATTTTACGACAACAGATATTGGAAGGGTGAGAAAAAATAATGAAGATAGTTATTTTAATTTTTCCAACGATAGTTTTAATTTATTTATAGTTTGTGATGGCATGGGTGGACATAACGCTGGAGAAGTTGCGTCTAAAATGGCTACAGAAATTGTAAGTAATGAAATTATAAAAAGCTTTAATCCTAATGAAATATTTGATACTATTGCTAACTCTATAAAAGTTGCTCATATTAAAATATTAGAAAAATCTCAAAATGATCTTAATTGTAGAGGAATGGGCACAACTTTAATTTTAGCATTAATTTATAATGATACTTTGTATTATGCAAATGTTGGAGATAGTAGAATCTATCTTTATCATAATCAAGAATTAAAACAAATTACAAAAGATCACTCGTTTGTTCAAGAATTATTAGATACAGGAATAATAACTGAAGAAGAAGCGAAATTTTATCCTAAAAATAGAATTACTAGTGCTTTAGGCACATCCATTGAATATAAAATAGATATAGATAAAATGAAGTTAAATAAATCAGATTATTTGCTTTTAACTACAGATGGATTGACGGATATGATAGATGATAGTGATATATTAGATGTTTTAAATAATGAGTATGAAGTTAATGAGAGTTGTGAAATGCTACAATATATGGCAAATTCTACAGGTGGTAAAGATAATATTACCATAACTTTGATAGAGATTTAATGAGGTCGGTATGAACGGTGAATTATTAAATAATAGATATAAAATAAATGATATTATAGGCACGGGAGGAATGGCTATAGTTTACGATGCCTATGATACTTTACTTTCCAGAAAAGTAGCTATTAAAATATTGAAAGATAATTTTCTAGGTGGCGATGAATTTATAGATAGATTAAAAAATGAAGCTTCTGCTTCAGCATCAATAATTGATGAAAATATAGTTTCTATTTATGATATTGGAAGACATGAATATAATGGAAAAACAATTGAATATATTGTAATGGAAAAAATTGAAGGTAAGACATTAAAAGATATTATTACTGAACAAGCCCCTATGGATAGCAATAAAATAATCTATTATGCACAACAAATAGCAAAAGCTTTGCAAACCGCTCATATACATGGTTTGGTTCATAGGGATGTTAAACCAGCAAATATACTTGTAACACATGATGACAAAATTAAAGTTACAGATTTTGGTATTGCAAGGGTTGCAAATGATGCAACTATAACATATACATCTTCAATACTAGGGACAGTGCATTATATATCACCTGAACAAGCTAAAGGACAAAGTATTGATGCAAGATCTGATTTATATTCATTAGGGGTTGTACTTTATGAAATGGCAACAGGAAAAGTTCCATTTGATGGTGAAAGTCCTGTAAGTATAGCTGTAAAACATATTCAAGAAAAGCCAGTATTAATTACAGATATCATAAATAATTTTGATTCAAAATTAGCTTTAATAATAAATAAATTACTTGAGAAAAATCCGGAAGATAGATATAAAACTGCTAGTAATTTACTTATAGATATCAATAAATTATTATCTGGAAATGAAATAAATATTGAATATAATCCTCATAATATACAGTCAGATATGGAAAAAGGTAATACAATTAAAACAAAAGTTTCATATCAAACTAAAAAACAAATAAAACAAGAAGAAGATAATAAAATTAAAAAAATAAATAAACCATTATATATATTTTTAATAATTTTACTTTTAGCAAGTACTATATTTGCGGTTAAAGTTGTATTAGATAATTTTATTAATTTTAAACAAACTGAAACTCAGATTAGAATGCCAAGTGTTTTAGATGTTTCAGAAGAATCAGCGGTAACTAGACTTGAAGAATTAGGTTTGCATGTAAGCATTAAAGAAAGAATATATGATCCAGAAATAATAGCTGGTAATATTATAAAACAATCTATAGAACCTAATACAATAGTAAATCTTGGTCAAAGTGTAGAACTTACGGTAAGTAAAGGTAAAGAACTAATTAAAGTTCCTAGAATTACAGGTTTTACACTTGATAGTGTAGAAAAATTAATACGTGATTATGGATTTGAAATAGGAGTTAAAACAAATGAAGTAAATGATGCTCCTGTAAATACAGTCATTAAACAATTACCAGAAGCAAATGAAATGGCGGAGGCTGGTACTAAAATTGATATAGTAGTAAGTTTAGGACCACAAGACAAAAAAGTTACAGTTCCAAAATTAGTAGGTTTAAGCCAATCAACTGCAATATCTACAATTTCATCATCAGGATTGGTACTTGGCAGCATTAATCAAGAATATAGTAAAACTGTTCCTGAAAATGATGTAATAACACAATCTATTGAATCTGGTGAGATTGTTAGTCAAGGTACAACAATTGATATAACTATAAGTATTGGACCTGAAATAGAAATTATTGAAACTGAAAAGGAAACAACAATTACTGAAACACAGGAAAATCCAGTAATAAGTTTTAATTTTAATTTGAATATTCCTAAGGGCGGTAATGATATATTTAATGTTAAAATTGTAAATAAGAATACTGGACAAACTGTATATAACCAAAACCATAATAAATCGGAAGCAGATGCTGATGGAATTATTAAAGTAAGTGTTGAATCACCACAAGGTTCTAGTTTCACTGTTTTATATGATGATAAAGAAACGAATGTAAAATATGAATAAACTCGGCATTATTAAGAAATCACAAAAAGAGATATATCATGTACTGGTAGAAGGTAAAGAATATTTGTGTAAGGCGAGAGGGGTTTTTAGAGAAAAATCTATTAAACCTTTAGTCGGAGATAGAGTTGAGATTCAAATACTTGACGATAGTACAGGTTATATTGAAAATGTTTTAGAGAGAGAAAATTTTTTAGTAAGACCACCTATAGCAAATGTAAATCAATTGATATTGGTATCAAGTCTTTCAAATCCAAAATTAAATTATAATATATTTGATAAATATCTTGTAATGCTTGAACATTTTGGTATTCCTGTAAAAATTGTAATCAACAAAATTGATTTAGCAAATATAGATGAAATCAATGAATTTGAAGATATATATGGAAAGACAAATTATGAATTTACATTTACATCTGCAAATCAAAATCTTGGAATAGAAAATTTAAAAGAAATGCTTAAAGGAAAGGTTTCATCATTTGCTGGCCCATCTGGTGTAGGTAAGTCAACTTTATTAAATTTATTACATGATGATTTTTATGCAGAAACTGGTAGTATAAGCCATAAAAATCAAAGAGGAAGACATACGACACGTCATGTTGAACTATTTGAAATAGATGATGAAACATTTATATTTGATACACCAGGATTTAGTGCATTAAATATTGATTTCATTGAATCATATGAAGATGTGAAAAATTATTTTACTGAATTTAATGAATATAGTTCACAATGCAAATTTAGAAATTGTATGCATATAAATGAACCTTCATGCGCTATAAAGAAAGCTGTTGAAAATTCAATAATAAGTAAAAACAGATATGATAATTATATTTATTTAGTAGATGAGATAAAAAAAGAAAGGAAATATAAATGAAAGAAATTGCTCCATCTTTATTAGCGGCTGATTTTTATGATCTAAAATCACAAATAGAACAGTTAAATACTACAAGAGTAAAATATTTACACATAGATATTATGGATGGGAATTATGTACCTAATATTTCTTTTGGTCCTGATGTCATTAAGAATTTGAGAAGCCATACAGATTTAATATTTGATGTACATTTAATGATTGAGAATCCTGAAAATTATATCGATAATTTTATAGATGCAGGAGCAGAAATTATTTCTTTTCATCCTGAAACTACAAAACATCCAAATCGTTTAGTAAATTATATTAAGTCTAAAGGTATTAAATCAGGAATAGTCTTAAATACACATGTTGACGAATCGATTCTAAAATATCTTATTGATGATATCGATTTAATTCTTGTGATGACTGTAGTTCCAGGTTTTGGAGGACAAGCGTTTATTCCTCAGATAATGAATAAAATTAAAAACATTAAAGAAATGATAGATGAAACAAATCGTGACATTATATTAGAAGTAGATGGTGGAATCAAGCTTGATAATATAAAAGAAGTATCTGATGCAGGTGCTACTTTATTTGTAGCTGGTTCTGCAGTATTTAACAAAGAAGGTATTACAAAAAATGTCAATGAATTCTATAGAAAACTTGAAAAATAGAGATTATAATAAAGCAATTGTATTCGGTGGAGCAGATATAACAGGAGTAAATAAAGAGTTTTTAGAAGATAAATATATAATTGCTGTTGATAGGGGACTGGGGTATATCATTGATAATGGTATTAAATTTGATACTATAATCGGTGATTTTGATTCTTTAGACACTATATATTCACATCTTCTAATTGAAAATAAAGAAAAAGTTATATCATTTAATAAAGATAAGGATATGACTGATTTAGAACTTGCAATAATTTATCTTATCCAAAATGGAATAGATAATATAGATATTTATGGGGGTATCGGGTCAAGGCTAGATCATACACTTTCAAATATATACATGCTTAAAAAATATAGACAGAGCAAAATCACACTCATAAATGAAAATAATTATATTTTTTATTTGGAAAAAGATAAAAAAATAGAAAAAAGTGATGATTATAAATACATATCTATTTTATCAACAGATGAAAAATGTGAATTTTCTGTTAGCGGTGTAAAATGGCCACTTCAAAATCATAAATTAGAATATGGATCATCACTTACTATTTCAAATGAGATAATTGATATTGCAAATATTAAAATTCACAAAGGTAATTTATTTGTTATATTAAGTAAGGATTAATTGTTAAAAAGTTCATCAAAACTATCAGGGTTTTGTATGAGCTTTTCTTTTTGTAATCTTGTAAGTCTTTTTACTTTATATTCGTAACTCATAGCTTCATTTTTATTATTAAACTCCTTGGTAAATACATATTTTACAGGAGTTCGAGTTCTAGTATATTTTGAAGCTTTCTTATTATTATGAGATATAATTCTCTTTTCTAAATTTGTAGTATATCCTGTATAGTAAGTTTTGTCATAACATTCTAAAATATATACATATGCTTTATTCATTGAATTCTCCAATTACTTTATTAATATCATCGTATTTAAATCCTTTAGAAACAAAATATCTAAATACTTTTTGTTTTTCTTTATAATCAGATATTGACTTATTTTTATATTTTTTCTCATAGAGTATTCTTATATTTTCATATTCAATCTCTGGGTCAATTTCATCTATAATCGGGTTGTATATATTTGACTTTATACCTTTTGAGTTTAATTTGAATTTTATATATGAAATGGAAGAGTTTTTAAAATTTAGTAAATATTCAATATATTCTTTTGTATATCTAGTATCATTTATAAGATTTAGTTTTTTATAATGATTTATAATTCTATCTTCAGCTTTTGTATCATTTATTTTACTCTGGATTTTGATTCTAGTTTCATGTTCTGTTCTAGCCTTATAATTTATATATTTTTCAGCAACTCTTTTTGCTAATTGATAGTTGTTTTCAGTGATAATATCAGAATATATTTCATCTGATATTTCCATATCATTTGTTAGATTTAATTTATCATACAATTCATATGAAACCATATATGTTTCGTCTTCTATTGTAATATCGAATATTGACTTTTTTTCATTGTATTTAATATCGTTAATTATCATATATACCTCTATTGAATTATAGCACAAAATTTAGTGTCAAAAAATTGTAAATGTGCTATTATAAAAATAAAAAAGGGAGTTTTAATATGGGATTGTTAAAAGTTATAAAAGATGCTGTTGGTGGAACATTGGCAGAACAATGGCAAGAAACTATCAAACCTTCAAATTTATCATCTGGAGTTATTATGACATCTGGTTCAAGATTTAGAGAAGATAGTAATAGAAATTCAAATACTAAAGGTTTTAGTGATGTTATTTCAAATGGTTCTATAATTCATGTACCTGAAAATACATGTATGTTACTTGTAGAGGGGGGACAAATAGTTAGTACAAGTGCGGAACCAGGTTATTTTAAGGTAGATAACTCTACATCTCCATCAATATTTCAAGGTGAATTAGGTAAAACATTTAAGGATTCTTTTGAAAGATTTAAATTTGGAGGTGTTACTCCAAGACAACAAAAAGTTTATTATATTAATTTACAAGAAATTAGAGATATTAAATTTGGAACTGCAAATCCTGTAATGTATTATGATGCTAGTTATGGACTAGATTTAGAAGTGAGAGCACACGGCAATTATTCAGTTAAAGTAGTTGATCCAATACTATTTTATAAAGAAGTTGTAAATAAAGGTTCTTCATTGTTTACTACTGAAGAATTTGAAAATTCATTCCATTCTGAATTTATGGAAGCATTACAAGCTGCTATATCTAATCTATCAATAGAAGGAATCAAAATCTCACAATTACCATCTAAAGGTCGTGATTTAAGCGGACATATGAGAGAAGTATTAGATAATCAATGGATGGATACAAGAGGTGTAGAGATTGTTAATGTAGGTATTAATTCAATCTTCTATACAGAAGATTCAAGATCTATTCTTATGGAAAGAAATAAAGGTGCTATTCTTCAAGATCCATCTGTAAGACAAGGTTATGTTCAAGGTTCAATTGCTAGAGGATTTGAGTCAGCAGGTAAAAATGAAGCTGGTTCAGCAAATGCATTCATTGGAATGGGAATGGGAATGAATTCAGCTGGTGGTTTCTTTGGAGATATGACAAGATCTAATCAAGAAGAAATTAATAATCAAATAAAACAACAAAATCAACAAACAAATACTAATGATACATGGACTTGTGAAGAATGTGGTTCATTAAATGCTGGTAAATTCTGTTCAAATTGCGGAAACAAAAAACCTGAAGTTCAAAAAGCTACTTTTTGTAGTAATTGTGGATACAAGTTTGAAGGTGAAAAACCAAAATTCTGTCCAAACTGTGGTCAAGCTCAAGAATAGGAAATTATTATGTCTGTTTATTCATATAAATGTCCCAATTGTGCAGGTTCATTAATATATAAACCAGAAAAAGCAAAACTTACATGTGAATATTGTAAATCTACTTTTACAAAAGAAGAAATCGATTTATACTTAAAAAATAATCCTGATAAAATAGAAAAAACTGTAGAAGAAGTAAATCATGAACAATTATATGAATCGTTAGAATCTAAAAAAAATCATGAAAATAAAAGTGAAGATATCAATAGTGAAATAATACATGGCTATATTTGTAATAATTGTGGTGCAGAAGTTGTAACCGATGGCACAACTCTTACTACATTTTGCTACTATTGTCATAGTCCAGTAGTAATCACGGAAAGAGCAATAGATAAATTTAGACCGGATTATTTAATACCATTCAAGATTTCAGAAAAGCAAGCAAAAGAAAATTTCTTGAAATGGGCAAAGTCAAAAAGATATGTTCCAAAATCTTTTTATTCAAGTTCTCAATTAGAAAAAATTACTGGTATATATTTACCATATTGGTCTGTAAATGTAGATTATGATATAGATGTAAGAGGCAAAGGTTACAATGATGAAACACATGTTTCTGGAGATTATGAAATAAAAACTACAAATGAATTTAATATTGATACAACAGGAAGTGTAAAAATTGATGGAGTATCTGAGCTTGCCTATACTAAAGTTGATAGAACTAATTTGGACTCAATAACACCTTATAATTTTGCAGAAAAAGTAGATTTTAATTTTTATTATTTAAATGGATTTTTCTCTGAAATATATGATATCGAAAAAAAAGATCTTGCGCCAATTATTGACACAAGACTTCAAGAATATAAAAATGGTATTCTAAAAAATATTATATCCAAATATGAACGAGTTAGTTTAATGAGCAACAAAATAGAAGAAACTGATAGAAAATGGAAATATGTTTTGCTTCCTACATGGATTCTAACATACAAGTACAACAATAATATTTATGTTTACACTATGAATGGACAAACTTCTAAATTTTATGGAGAGCTACCTATTGACAAAAAGCTTTTAATGAGAGATCAATTCATTACTGCGATAATAATTTTTATATTGACACTTATAGGAGGTTATTTCCTATGGTAAAAAAATTTTTCTTAATTATAACAGTATTTTTACTGACCTTAAATATATCAAATGCATATGCAATTAGAGATGATTATAAATTTGATGGCAACTATATTGAAGATTATGCAAATTTATTTGATGACAATATAGAAAGAGAAAAAAATAATTATTTTAATTCTTTATCAAGTCAATATAATGTACCAGTTTATATTTATACAGTAAATGAATCTCATTCATATACTTCAAGAGAACTTTCAGATGAGTTATTGTATCAAAGAGTAGGAATTGATAAAAATGGAATATTATTACTTATCGATATGTACAATAGTGAAATTTATATTACAGCATCTGGTGATTATGCAATCAAGATAATGGATGATTCCAGACAAGAAGAATTAATTGATGTAATTGCACCTATGATCAGATCTAAACCTAATCAATTATTAGATGATTACTATAGCATAGTAAATAGATTTTTTAAAGAAGGTGTAAAAACAGGTTTGGAAATAATACATGAAAAATCAATAAAATTACAAGATATATTAATCGCTTTTGGAGCAAGTGTATTAGGATTTTTTGGATCAAAACCAATTTTTTCTAAATCAGCAAAATCTACACCTACAAAAAGAGTTTTTTCATTAATGTCTGCTACGAATATGGAAAATCTTTTAGTAAAAGATGTTTTTTATAATAGTAGTTCAGTTAGAAATTTAATTAGAAGAAATACAGGTTCAAGTATAGGAAATAATAGTAGTAATCCTACATCTACCACACATAAATCTGCAAGAGGAGGAACTTTTACTGGAAGTGGTAAAAAATTTTAATAATTGAAAATCTAAAATTATAATACTAAAATATAATTTTTAATAAATCTGAAAGAAGTATAGACTATGTCATAGGACTCATATCATAGTATGATATTAATAAAATAAAAGTTTATTTTATGTTTTAATTTTACTAAAAATGTAGTTAAATACACATTTATTTGACATTTATGTGAAAAAATGATATCCTATTCCAAGTATGGAGGGCTTATGGCAGAATTAAAGTTTGAAATTATAGAAAATCTCGGCGTGCTTTCTGTTAATGAAAAGGGGTGGAAAAAAGAATTAAACATCGTCTCATGGAATGAAAGACCAGGAAAATTTGATTTAAGAGATTGGAATCAAGATCATACTCGTATGAGTAAAGGTATTACGCTTACGGAAGAAGAAGCAAAAGCTTTGAAAGAAATTTTAGAACAAGAATTTAACAATTAACTAAAAGGCCTATTCTTTGATAGGTCTTTTAATAATAAGACGAGGAAATTATGATTTTTGCAATGGCGGATTTACATTTAGATATAACAAAAGAAAAAGACATGTCCGTTTTTGGTGGAAATTGGGATAATTACGAATATAAGATATTTAATAATTGGAATAAATATATCAAAGAAGATGATTTAGTTCTACTTCCAGGAGATATTTCATGGGCAATGAAATTGGAAGATGCAAAACTTGATTTGGATAGGATTGAAAAATTAAATGGTACTAAAATTATTCTAAAAGGAAATCATGATTACTGGTGGGCTTCATTAAATAAACTAAATAATTTGGGATATAAAAGTATACTATTTTTACAAAATAATTCATATAGATACCAAGACACTTTGATAGTCGGAACTAGAGGTTGGGAGAGTAGAGATAGTGTTGGATTTAATGAAGAAGATGAAAAAGTATTTCAAAGAGAATTAATTAGACTTGAAATATCTATCAATGATGCTATTAGCAAAAATAAAGATTATGATGAGATTATTGCAATTATGCATTATCCACCTTTCAACAGAAACTATATTCCGAATGAATTTGAAGAAATATTTATAAAATATAATATAAAAAAAGTAATATATGGACATATACATGGAAATCAAGGTTTTAAGATGCCTAATAAAGAAATAAATGGAATTAGATATTATTTTGTAGCTAGTGACTTTATCGACTTTAAGCCAACTTTGATTTCGTAAAAGGAGTAAAAATGGGAAATGAAAAAGTATTATTAACTCAAGAAAAATATGATGAGTTACAACAAGAATTAGAATATTTAATTACTCAAAAAAGAGCTGAAGTATCTGAGAAGATAAAAATAGCTAGAGGTTTTGGTGACCTATCTGAAAATGCTGAATACGATGAAGCAAAAGATGAACAAGCTAAGGTAGAAGCTGATATAATAAGAATAGAACAACAATTAAATAGAGCGGAGATTATAAAGGTAAAATCAGACGCTGATAATAAGCATGTTTCTATTGGTGATAAAGTTCGAATTAAAGAAAATGTTAAAGGCAGAGAGCTTGAACTTAAAATTGTTGGAACTATAGAAGCGAATGTGGATGAAAATTTAATTTCAAATGAATCTCCACTTGGGAAAGCTTTATTGAATGCTAAAGAAGGGGACGTTGTAGACGTCAAGACAAAGAATAATAATCTACATTATGAAATATTAGAAATTATAAGATAATAGGAGTAGAAATGGCAGAATTAAATATCAATGAGATGCTTCAAATTAAAAGAGATAAGTTAAGAAATTTAAAAGAAAGTGGAAATAATCCTCATATCATCGAAAAAATTGATATAGATACAAAAGCTCAAGATATAATTGATAAATTTGATGAATACGAAGGCAAAACAGTAAAAGTTGCCGGACGTATTTTAGCAAAAAGAGTCTTTGGTAAAATTAATTTCTTTTCATTACAAGATTCATCAGGAAGAATACAAGTTTTTAACAGAGAAAATGTATTAGGAAAAGAATTATATAATAAAACTAAAGAATTTGATTTAGGTGATATCGCATATTTTGAAGGAGAAATAATAAAAACACAAACGGGTGAAATATCAGTATTAACTAAAGATTTTAAATTACTTACTAAATCATTACAAATTTTGCCAGAAAAATTCCATGGCTTAAAGGACATGGATTTAAGATATCGTCAAAGATATGTTGATTTAATAGTAAATCCAGAAGTTAAAGAAGTTTTTAAAAAGAGAACAAAAATACTTTCTTCAATTAGAGAATTTCTAGATAATAGAGATTTCCTTGAAGTGGAAACTCCTATATTAAATACAATTGCTGGTGGTGCAACAGCTAGACCATTTATAACACATCATAATACACTCGATATTGATATGTATCTAAGAATAGCTAACGAACTATATCTAAAGAGACTAATAGTTGGGGGATTTGATAAAGTTTATGAAATGGGTCGTATGTTTAGAAATGAAGGTATGGATGCTACTCATAATCCTGAATATACAGCTATGGAATTATATCAAGCTTATGCTGACTATAATGATATGATGTCAATTACAGAAGATATGGTACTTGCAGTTAACCAAAAGGTTAATGGAGGGAATACAGTTGATTACCAAGGTACAGTTTTAGACTTTACAACCCCTTGGAGACGTATAACAATGGTTGATGCTATTAAGGAATATTCAGGCATTGATTTTAATGAGATAAAAGATTATCAACAAGCTAAGGAACTTGCAAAAAAACATAATATCGAAGTAAAAGCTACTGATAAATTAGGTAATATAATAAATTCATTCTTTGAAGAATATGTAGAAGATAAATTAATTCAGCCAACATTTATTACTCAATATCCAGTAGAAATTTCACCGCTTGCAAAGAGAAATCACAAAAATCCAGACATGACTCAAAGATTTGAAGCTTTTGTAATGGGTAAGGAAATTGCAAATGCATTTAGTGAATTAAATGACGCAGAAGATCAAAGATCAAGATTTGAACATCAATTAGAATTAAGGAAAGCTGGAGATGAAGAAGCTAATTTATTTGATGAAGATTTCTTAAATGCTATTGAAGTAGGTCTTCCACCAACGGGTGGACTTGGAATGGGCATTGATAGAATAGTAATGTTTCTAACAAATCAAACAACTATTAGAGATGTGCTTTTATTCCCAACGATGAAACCAATAGCACACGAAAAAGCTCAAATTGAAGAACAAATTGCAAATACTGAAGTAATTGCGAATACAGAAACCACAACTCAAGAACCAAAGTTAGATTTATCAAAAGTGAAAGTTGAACCATTATTTGAGGATTTTGTTGACTTTGATACATTCTCAAAATCTGATTTTAGAGTTGTGAAAATATTAAATTGTGAAGAAGTTCCAAAGTCTAAGAAATTGTTGAAATTCACTTTAGATGATGGATCAGGTGTTGAAAGAACAATACTTTCAGGAATTAAAGATTATTATAGTCCTGAAGAATTAATTGGTAAGACAGCAGTTGCAATAGTGAACTTACCAGAAAGGAAAATGATGGGAATACCATCACAAGGCATGTTAATTTCTGCAGTATATGAATACAATGGTAGAGAAGGATTAAATCTTTTGATGCTTGATTCAAACATTCCTGCAGGTGCTAAATTGTATTAGAAATATAAAGAGACAAGTGTATTGAACTGAACCCCAAAATCCGGAATACGGATGGAGGGGTTTTTGTATGCCAGAATACACAAAAGAATTCAAGGTAAAACTAGTAAAGGAATATATGAATAATAATCCAATATCATTAAAAAACGTTTGTGCAGGATCTGCTGGAGCTTATGGAACTGGAAATAATATAATGACTGGCCATACAATTATGTCGGCAGTGTCTGTAGATAGGTATATTTGCACTTCTTGTGGCTTTAGCGAGGAGTGGATTGACCTTGACTACATGGATAAATTAAAAAAGAAATATGATGAAATTTAAAACATGTGTGAAATTGATGAGAACAAAAGTTAATAATGAAACTTTCAGAGAGATAGCAGAAATGTTATGGTATTTAACAGAAAGAGAATGTCTAAGGCTCATGGGCTTTGATGACTGTGATATAGATAAACTAGAAGGAGTACATCCAAGAAGAAAAAATTGCACCTCAAGTAAACTATATAAGCAGGCCGGTAATTCTATTGTGGTTAATATTTTAATGGCGATTATTAAAGTGTTAATGTA
>JAEZZB010000122.1 GCA_023442495.1 Bacillota bacterium | reverse complement strand
ATTGAAGATTTCTATCAACATATACTAGCCAAATTTCGTCAAGGTGAATATTCCATTTTTCATCTCTAATAAATTCGATTAATAATGCAATATCTAGAAAAATAATTTTTTCATCAGAAATTTCTATGGTTTTTTTTATTTTATTAAAAATATTTGAATGGGTCAAATTATTTAGAATTTTTAACTCGTTTTCATCTGAAAATACAATTTTTGATAATTTTTTTCTATCAATTTCTTCATTTTCATCCAATATTTTACAGCCGAAATATTTAACTATTTGATTATAATTGACATTTCCTTTTCGCATCAATTCATGAGTTATCTCATCTGCATCAATTACCTTATATCCCTTTTCTTTTAAATAGTTTGAAACAGTAGATTTTCCCGTAGCAATAGATCCAGTTAATCCAATTATCCTAGATTTCATACCAATTATCACCTACTTTAACTTCTGCTAAAAGTTTTACACCTATATCAACAGCATTTTCCATTTCTTCTTTCAATATCTTTTTAATATCTTCTATTTCATCATCATATGCTTCAATAATCAATTCGTCATGTATTTGTAAAATTAATCTCGACATTAATCTTTCTTTTTTTATTCTATTTGATACATTTATCATTGCAATTTTGATTATATCTGCAGCTGTTCCTTGTATTGGTGTATTTAATGCAATTCTTTCCCCAAAACTTCTTACATTGAAGTTTGATGAGCTAATCTCTGTAATATATCTTCTTCTATTAAACATAGTTTCAACATATCCATCATCTTTAGCTTTTTTAACAATATCTTTCATATATTTTTTTATATTTGGATATGATTTTAAATATTCATCAATATATTCCTTTGCCCGAGTCCTAGAAATATTCAAATCTTCAGATAAGCCATAATCAGAAATACCATATACAATACCAAAGTTTACAGCTTTGGCATCTGATCTTTGTCTTTTTGTAACTTTATCAAGATCGACATTAAATACTTCAGAAGCTGTCTTTGCGTGAATATCTATATTATGTTTAAATGCATCAAGCATATTTTCATCCTTAGTAAGTGCAGCTAAAACTCTAAGTTCAATTTGTGAATAGTCAGCAGATACAAGTTTCCTGTCTTTTCCTGCAAAAAACGCCTTTCTTATCAATCTTCCTTCATCTGTTTTGATTGGAATATTTTGTAAATTAGGCTCTGTAGAGCTAAGTCTTCCAGTTGCAGCAATAGTTTGATTAAATTTAGAATGAATTCTTCCATCTTCTGCAATATATGCAATTAATCCATCAATATATGTGCTCTTTAATTTAGCAAGTTGTCTATATTCTTCAATTAAAGGGATAATCTCATGTACGTCCATAAGTTTTGAAAGTACATCAGCATTTGTTGAATAGCCTGTTTTAGTCTTTTTAATAACTGGTAATTGCAATTTATCAAATAGAATTTCTCCAAGTTGTTTTGGAGAATTGATATTAAACTCTTCACCAGCTAATTCATAAATACGACTTATAGTAATTTCAAGTCTTTCAGATATTTCTTTATCAATTTTATCAAACTCATCTTTATGAGTTTCAATACCTGTCATTTCCATTTCAGCAAGAACTCGAACAAGTGGCAAATCGATTTTAAATAGCAAATCTTTCATATTTATTTCTTCAAGTTTTTCAAGCAATTGATCGATACTATTTTCTATTACAAATAAATTAATAGCTAGATATTCTTCTATATAAACTATTTCTAAATTTTCTAAAGTTTTCTTATTTTTACCTTTTCCTAAATATTCATCGAGTGATTTAATATCTTTTTCTAATTCACTAAATGCAATATCTTTTAATGAATAGTCACCTTTTGGATTAATTAAATATGAAATTATCATCAAATCTTGATAATTTTGTTTAACATGTATATCTATTTTTTCGAGTAATACTATTAATTTTTTTATATCAAATCCTATTTTTGCAATTTCTTCGTCTTCAAATAACTCTTTAAATTTATTTACAAATGGAAGCTCACTGTTTTTTAAATCTACAATCAATACGTGATTTTGCTTACCCATTATTGCTAAATATCTTGGTTTTTCTTTCAAATAGTCACCCTCACAAATAATATCAAAAATAAGTTTTTTTTCAGATTTGACATAATGATATACATCAGCCATTCTATTTAACCCAACTATTAACGGTTCAAAATTGAATGTTTCTTCGGTATTTGGAGAAAACTCTGAAGTCAATTTACCAAACTCCAATACCTTGTATTTTTCATATAATTCATTTCTATTTGGCTCAATAAGCTTCAAATCACTAATATCAAAATCAAGTTTTACATCAGTATAAATTTTTCCTAATTTTCTTGACATAAATGCTTGTGCCTTATTATCTCTAAGATTTTGATTTAATACTTTTCCATTGATTTTATCAATATTTTCATATATTGATTCTATATCTCCATATTCTTTAACTAGCTTAATAGCAGTCTTTTCACCTACTCCTGGTACGCCTGGTATATTGTCTGATGTATCTCCCATTAAACCTTTAACTTCAATCAATTTTTCAGGTGTTAAATCATATTGATCTTTAACTTTTTGTAAATCATATATTTCTAAAGTTGAAATTCCTTTTTTAGTATAAAGCACATTTGCTGTTTCAGATACTAATTGAAAATAGTCTCTATCCCCAGTAAGCATATACGATTGTATCCCTCTTTTTGTAGCTTCATGTGATAAAGTCCCAATAATATCATCAGCTTCATAATCATCAAGTGCAATATGCTTAACATTATATGAATCAAGTAGATCTTTTACCATCCCAAATTGAGTAATTAATTCATCTGGAGTCTTTTGTCTTGTTCCTTTATATTCAGCAAATTCTTTTGTTCTAATAGTTGGACCAGCATTATCAAATGCAACAAGCACATAATCTGGATTTATTTTTTCAAGTGCTGCATTATACATATTTATAAAGCCATATACTGCACCAGTAGGAACGCCTTCTCTAGTAGACAAATTCCTAATAGCATAAAACGCTCTAAATATTAAACTTGACCCGTCAATTAATAATATTTTTTTCATACTTCCCTTCCTATGTAAGTAAATTTAAAATAAAGCTTAAGCTTTCAAATCTATCATCTATTAAATTATAACATATAAAAATGGTGTATTATTTAGTCTTGATATTTTTTGTGTAAAATGTTATTATTTTATTTGTTAGCCGGTGTGTCGGAACTGGCAGACGAGACAGACTCAAAATCTGTTATCCGTATGGGTGTGTGGGTTCGAGTCCCACCACCGGCACCAACAATAAAAATAAATTAAAAAGATGGCTAAATAAATCTTTAGCCATCTTTTTAATTTATTTGCTTAATTTTCTTTGTCTTCTTCTAAAGAATAAAAAGATTATTGAAGATAATGTTAACAACACAGTTGATAACATTATTCCACTATCTACTGTATTTGGAATGGTAGGTTTATCTGGTTTTCTTGTAACTCTAACTGTTTGTTCATCATCATTTATATCTTTATGATCTATTACTAAATTGCCATCTAAATCATATATTTCTTCAAATACTACAAGTTCTTTTCCACCTAAACCATTTGTATCTATTTCAAATTCAATATCTACTGATCCATTTTTGCTTTCTGGTGTAAACCTTATTTCTTTTGCTTGTGTTTTCTTCTCTCCATTTTCTTTTAATACTACATATCCTATTAATTTATATTCTTGTCCTACTATTAAATCTTCATAGTCAAGGGTATCTATCAATTTATATATTCTGCCCTCTTCTACTTCTTTTTCTCCATTTTCCCATTTAGCACGTGTCTTTCCTTTTGGATTGGTAACTCTTACTGTTTGTCCATCATCATTTATATCATGATGAATTACTAATTCTATTTGATCTTTATAAAGTGTTTCAAATACTACAACTTCTTTACCAACTAATAAATCTCCATCTACTTCAAAAGTTAAACTTACTTCTCCGTTTCTTTCTTCTGGTGTAAATAATATACTTGATTTAATTATATTTCCGTCTTTATCTAAAATAGGTTCATTAGTAGCTTTATTCATTAAGTGTCCTACCATTTCATATTCTTTGCCTACTATTAAATGTTCATACTTAACAATATCTACTAATTCTATTTTTTTGTTCGGTATAATTTCTTTTTTACCGTCTTTATCAGTCGCTGTAGTTTGAATTTTAGGTATTCTTTCATTTTCAAGTTCTACATTAATTGTCCCACTTTCTGCTACTTCAAAACTTGTTTTGTCTTTATTAATAAAATAACCCTCTGGTGCTTGTATTTCTTCTAAATAATAATTTCCTTTTAGTAAATCTTTGATTTCTAATCTACCATTTTCATCTGTTTCATATTCACCTAAAACTGTTTCTTCTTCACCATTGACTTGAACTAATTGAAATACTGCTTTAGCAACTCCAATAACTTCATTTGTTTCTGGGTTCTTAGATCCAGTTTCGATTTTTAATAATTCAAGATTTCCCCTTATTAATTTGTTTTCTTGTGTTGGTATATTATAAACTAAAACATTTTCTGCTCCATTTTCAGTTAAAGTTCTTATTTGGAGTGTATCATCTAATTCATAACCATCTAGAGCCTCGATTTCTCTAAATGTATATGTTCCAATAAAACCTTGTGTACTTCCCTCGCTGTCTTTTGGTATTTTATCTCCACCAACTCTATAATCATCTGTTAACCCTAAATATCCGTCTTCATCTGTCATAAATTGCCATGTATATGTTGGAGTTAATCCGTCTACATTGTCTGTTACCTTTTCATAGTAGTTAACTTCAAAGATTGCTCCATTTAACCCCTCTCCATTTTCATCTACTTTTTTAAGCATTAATGCTAATGGGTCTGTTTTTGGTTCATCTTTTACTGTAAATATATTATTTTGATTTTCTGCAACTACTTTATAAATTGTTTCATCTAATTTATATCCTTTTGGTGCTTTTACTTCTCTTACATAATATATTCCTTTTTCTACATCTATTGTATTCGTTTCACCTTTTTCATTAGTTGTAAATGTTCCGATACTATTTTTATTATTTTTAACATCATCTAATGAAGAATATAATTTATATTCTGCTCCAGCCAATGAATAATTAGGATTATTTAATGTATAATTTGGTTGAGTTGATTCTTTTTTAAGTGATAAATTTACTTTTTGAACTAATCTCCAAATCATTTTATTTTGTGTACTAGATCTACCACCCAATACCTTATTTGTTACAAATCTTACTTCAAAATTTTCTGGAACTGCAGGTAATTTAGGAACTATTCTCTTTATAGATTCAATTGCAGAAGTAAAGTATATACTTGCATTACCTCTATAAGCAGACACAAAGAAATGTGCCATATGGTATCTATAGGATCTTTGATCTATTGATGTACCCTCAGACTGTCCTACACCATAAACTCCAGAGCCGTCCCATGCTTCTAATGATATATGCTCTGCTCCAGAAAATTGCCATGGATTTTGATTTCCACTCCATCTCCAATAATCGGTGTCAGAACTTGCTACACTAGTAAATGTATTATATCCTTGTGGTGTTGCCATATAATACAATACTTTTTTAATTGTATCATCATTTACGGCTGAAGTATCAGACAAGCTAAATGTTACACTTCCACCTGGATTTACTGGTGATGGTACTAATGCGTCTACACACATTGCACCCCAATCATCTTTTGCTAAAAATACTGGCGAGTCTGATTTTGCGTTTGTATTTCTATATATGGTAACCGTTTCTCCTACTGCCTCAACTTTTTTAGTTGGCATGCTTAAATTTATTGATGAAATTATCATTAATACTGCTAAAATAAAGCTTATTGTTTTTTTGAATTTTTTTATCATTTTTTCTCCTTTATTTTTATATTTTCTTTATTTCATATTTTTATTCCATTTGATTTAAATATTATTCTTTATGGATCAAATGAAATTTCATTAAATATTATTTTCATTTTTTCTCCTTTTAAAATAAAAAAAAGAAGATGTTATCTTCTTTCTTAAAACTTCTGTTCAAAATAAACTAAAGTTATCTATTTAATTTTTATATTATATATAAGCTAAAAGCTTATTTACATAAAATCTATCAATGTAACCATTCCCATACTTCATCTGATACTTTAACTTCTTGGGTTATTGTTTCATAACCTAAAATCTCCCCATCATTAGGATCAAATTCATTATCTGCAGTACCCCAATTTCCTAAAATTTTATTGTCAATGGCATAATTTTCTGCCTCTTTTGATGAATAGAAATATTTGATTTCTCCTGTTTGTTGATTATTCACAAACCATCTTGGAATACTTTTCCCTGAATATTGTTCTGGTCAATCAAAATTGTAATGGAATTTTTTTTATTTTATCGCTTTTCTTGACTTTCAGCTTAAAAATGTTTGAATCTTTCTGCCGAAGACGACACAGAGATTACACTAGAATTTGTGAAGTCTTCGGTTTTCTATTGTAACATTTTTAAGCTTTAGAAAGTCAAGAACAAGCCCTTACGGGAAGCTCGCTTATTGAGCTTTACAGGGCTTATGCCTCCTCCCCAAAGATTAACGTTTTACGCTGCTTTTAATGGCGCTAATCCATCATTAAAACTATGTGGTCTCAAATTATTGTACCAACCATATGAATAGCAAATTATTGAACTTGATAATTGTTCTTCAGTTTCATATCTATGAATATTGATTAATTCTGTTTTTAAGGTGTTGAAAAATCTTTCCATTGGAGCATTGTCATATGGACATCCTGGTTTACTCATGCTTTGAGTTATCTTTTCACCTTTGCAATATTCTACAAATGCCTTAGAGGTAAATTTACTTCCTCTATCACTGTGGATTATTAATTCATCTGTAATTTTGTGTCTTCCTAATGCTTCTTTTACTGTATCTATTGCTAATTTTGCATTAATTTTGCTTCCTGTTTTTGTTGCTACTACTCTTCTATCATATAAATCTATTATCGTACAATTGTATCTTTTTTGTCCTCTTGCTAAATATAGGTATGTAAAGTCAACAGCCCATCTTGTATTTCTTGAATTAGCTATAAATTTTTGGTTTATTAAATTATCAAATATTCTGTAATTATCTGAAGAACCACTTTTGCTTCTAGGTCTCTTTTTCTTTCTTGTAACAGATTTTAATCCTAGTTCCACGTTCATGTATTTTCTAACAGTTTGTAGGCTTAATTTAATTCCTTTTTGTTCTAATAGAACCTTCATCATTCTGTAGCCTGCAACTCCATTATGTGTATGATAAATTGCAGATATTGTTTTTTTTACTTTTTCTTTTTCTTTAAGCTTGGCATTCTTACGCTTCTTTTTGTAGTTGTAATAAGCGTTTGGACTCATTTCAAACTTTCTTAAAAGCCAGTTAATTCCAAATTCTTCACTATATTTATCAATAAACAAATATTTTTCTATTGACTTTCCTTCGCGAAGAATGCCGCTGCTTTTTTTAGGAATTCAATCTCCTTATCTTTTTCAGCTAATTCCTTTCTTAAGGCATTTATTTCTTTCATTTTTTCGTGTTCTTCAGCCTTTTCTTTTTCATTCTCTAAACTTTTTTGATAATTTTTAAGACGTGTATTTATCACATTTATTGAATATCCAAATTCATCAGATAAACTTTGCAGAGTTCTTCCTTCTTCAAATCTTAATTTAATAATTCTATCTAAAATTTCGTCTGGTATGATGATCATTTTTTTCTCCTATATTTTTATATTTTTAGAATATCATATATACCGTTACAATTTTAGTATATCACCTCATATATTGGTTTAGATTTATCTTCAATTTCTCTAGTTTCATATTGAGCGTCTTTTGTTTTTACATATCTTTCAATTATTTTATCTTGTGGACTTGTTGTAACTGTGTTAGATACAATTTCTCCATTTTCTCTTACAATTGTTCTTACTCCACTTCTACCGTCTTGATATACTCTTGATTTACCACCAGTATATGCATAATTATCTATTGTGTTAAATGGTATAGTTTGAGTTTCTGTTGTTCTTTTTACTTGTGTAGTTTGGCTTGATTGTTGATAATTAGTTGAATTTGAATTATTTATATTGGAATTGCTTGTTTTCGATTGAGATTTTTTTTCATTATTTTGTGTTTTTTGATTTTTATCATCTTTTTTACTTGTTTCTTTTTCCTTTTTTGTTTCTTTATTCGTTTCTTTTTTTACAACTTCTTTCTTTGTTTCCTTGTTAGTTTCCTTTTTCGTTTCTTTATTTGTTTCTTTTTCTGTCGCATTTATTGTCTTATTATTATTTCCTTTATTTTCTGATAAAGCATAAGATATTATGATAACTAAAAATAAAGCAAGTACAATCATAGATATTTTAATAGGCTTTTTTGTCTTAAAAAATTCTTTCATAGTTTTCTCCTTTAAAGCTTATAATTTCCTATATCATAAACCCTTTTAATGTTAATTTAAAAATCTATTGATACTTAATTATCACTTTCATTATACACAATATAGCTAAATAAATCATTAATTACATAAATTATTTTGCTATAATTTTTTAATCAAAAATTTCATTATTCTTATATACATTGTATTTATTTGTATTATGACATGAATTATTTATTTTTATATAACATCTTGCGTATTCTTCTCATTTCATTCCTATGTAAATTTTTATTTAAATATTTTTTTACATCAACTCCTTGTTGCAGTCCTAATCTGATTTCACACATTTGTTTTGCCGAATAATTTGTATTCTTGTATATTTTTATTTGTTCAGCAGTTAGCCCATTTTCGATACCATATATTATTTCATTTATTTGTTCTTTACTGAAACAATTATTTTCATTATCGATAAATGATATATAGCTATTATTTTCATAAATTACTGTTGAGTATTCAACTGTTTTAATATTTTTATATTTCATATTACACCATTAATATTAATTATTTTTACATTTTATTTAAATATTTATTTTTCAAGTTTTACAACATTGATAAGTGTGATTGACAATCACTACACTGGAATTTCACCACTGCCACCTGTTTAGACGTGCCAGCTCAGACTATGGAGTATCATTATCATTAATTGTTTTCATCGGATAATTTGTCAGATTATTTTTATATGTTTATGCAACAGTGATCCTCTACAATTAAATAAAGTCTTATCGTGGTTTATTAAGTTCGTTTAAGCATTATTTCATTTACATATTAATCTCCTTTTTATAATATTTTGAATAGTATTTTTTGTATTTTATTTAAAGATTTAAACAAAAAATGAGAAAGATAAAATCCTCTCTCATTTTAATCATTGATATTATTTAAGTTTCTAATATATTTAATACTCTCACACATTAAATATATTTCATATTCTCTATTTATAGTGTATCAGAAAATATAAAATTTGAACTGCCAAAATTATTACATTTAGTTAATGTATTTAATCTATAAATTTGTCTATTTTTCAAAAAATAATATATTATTATATAATTATATATAAGGAGTTAAAATGAATTATTCAAAATCACAAATAGAAGCGATAAATCATATGGAGGGCCCTTGCCTTGTGCTTGCAGTACCAGGATCTGGAAAAACCACTGTTCTTCTGGCAAGAATCCACAAACTTATACAAAAAGGAGTAAATCCAAATAATATATTAGCAATGACTTTTTCTAAATCACAAGCTCTTGATATGGAAAATAGATATTACAAAAAATATAGTCAAATTGGCCCAAAATTTTCTACTATTCATTCATTTGCATATGGAATTGTTAGATTATTTTCTCCAAATAAAATTAATTTAATAGAATCATCAAAAGAATTTAACAAATATAGCGTTGTTAATCAGCTATATTACAGACATAAAAAAAGAAAAATAACGGATGAAAATTTAGAAAATTTCTTTAGAGTTTCAGGATTTTTAAAAAATACTTTAATGAACTATGAAGAATATAAGAAATTGTATCAAAAAGCATTTAGTGGATTTGTGGAAGTATTTAATGAATATGAAAATTTCAAAAAGTCACATGGTCTAATTGACTTTGATGATATGCTATTAGAAGCTTTAAAAATATTACAAAATAACAAAAGTGCATTGGAATATATCCAAAACAAATTTGAATATATCCAAATTGATGAAGGACAAGATACATCATATGTGCAGTTAAAGATAATTTCACTAATTGCTAAACCAAAAAACAATTTATTTATTGTAGCTGATGATGACCAGTCAATATATGGATTTAGAGGGGCTTCATCAAGTCAACTTCTAGACTTTAAAAGTGTATATCCTGATGCCAAAATTTATTTCATGGAAGACAACTATAGATTTACTGAAAATATTGCTCAAATATCAAACAAGTTAATTAGAAATAATAAAAAAAGATACAGTAAATCTATCAATGCAACTAAAGAAAAAGGCGATATAATAAATTTAAATAAAACCAAATCCACTTCTAACCAAGCACAGCATGTAATTGATAAAGCTCTTGAAGATATAAAAAAAGAGGAAACAGTAGCTATACTTTACAGAAATAATATTTCATCAATAAATATTATTAATCAACTCCCAAAAGATACTGATTTCTTCATAAAAGATGGAAAATTAGCCTTTTACTCAAATCAAATAATTGCTGATTTGAAGGATACATTAAATTTTGCTAAAGATCAATACGATATTTCACTATTTGAAAAAATATATTACAAATTTAATCTTTTTCTAAGAAGAGATTTTGTAAATCAAATAAAGATTATGCCAAATGAACAGAGCATTATAAAAAGACTATTACAAGTAGATGGTCTAAATCCATTTTTCATTGATAAAATATATGATTTATCGTTCCATTTAGATAAAATTTCTGATATGGATTTTGATAAGGCAATTTACTATATTATTTATTCAATGGATTATTATATATATTTAGAAGAACTTTCTAGAAGAAATTCTATATCTATGATTTCTTTTGATAGAATAATTGATACATTATTAAATATTTCGAAAGGAATAAAAACTGTTAAGGAATTTGAAGATAAGGTAGTTGATTTGATATCAATTCAAAAGAGCCATTCCATATCTAACTCAAATCTTACTTTATCGACTATACATGGAGCAAAAGGACTTGAATTTGACAATGTATATATAATAGACATGATTGAAAATGAATTTCCTACTTCCTATGCTTCATCTCAAAATGAAGAATTGAATATTTTAGAAGAAGAAAGAAGATTATTCTATGTTGCAATTACAAGAGCAAAGAAAAACTTAAATATTTACTACCCATCATATTTGTATATGAGGGAAACTAAAAAATCAATCTTTATAGATGAGATTTTAAATGATTAATTCAAATCTCATCTTATTTTGATTTTTTATTTGTAATTTTTATTTCTAAATCTATAATTTTTTTTAATCTTGACTTTCTCCATTTTCTAAATCTTCATTTTTACTTTTCCCATTAAGTGAACCAAATGTAATTATGTTCCCAAACTGACTTTTTATATCAAACATCGCCTTATCAATTTTTGATTTTTTAATGGCATCATCAAATGTTTCAAATAAATTGGTCTGAATATTTGACTCTTTCGTAAGATTTATAGCTCTTATTTCTAAAAATCTAATAGGATTTAACAATTTATAATTTTTAAATAGTTCGAGTGCTTTATCCCTAATAACTATTGATGAAAAAGTTGAATATTCAAGTGTTTCTTGAAAACTTTGTGTCTTCATATTATTGTCTCTTACTCTAATTTGAATACCCATTGCTTCAAGATTATTTTCAATTAACCTATTGCCCACTGCAATTGCAAGCTTTTGAAATTCATTTCTAACTTCTTCAATAGTTTCTAAGTTTTTTATGAAAGTATTTCCATGGCCAATAGATTTTATATCTTCCTTTTTATAAAAATCTCGAACTTCGCTATCATCTAGTCCGTTAGCCTGAATCCAAATCTTTTCACCTGCTGAGCCGATTAATTTTTCAATATCTTCTTTTCTAGAATTTGCAAGATCACCAAGTGTAAATATTCCGATTTCATTCAATTTAATTTTTGTAGCTTCACCTATTCCAATCATCGAATCAACTCTAAGTGGCCAGACTTTGTCCTTGAAATTCTCTTTACTTATAACAGTAACAGCATCCGGCTTTTTCATATCCGAACCAAGTTTTGCAAATATCTTGTTAAAACTGACGCCTACACTTACTGTAATTCCGAGTTCATTTTTTATTCTATTTCTAATTTCATTAGCAATTTTTTCGGAGCTTCCAAATAGTCTTTTTGATCCTGTCACATCGAGCCACGCCTCATCTAGCCCAAATGGCTCAACCTGATTCGTGTAAGAATAATAAATTTCTCTCGCCCATATTGAATGCTTTTTATATTCATCATAATGTGGTGGAACGATAACTATATCCTTGCATTTTTTTCTCGCCTGCCAAATAGTTTCTGCCGTCTTTATTCCAAAAGCCTTGGCTTCTTGCGATTTTGCAAGTACGATCCCACTATTTTCTCCATCAGATCTCGACACAACAATAGGAAGTCCCTTAAGACTTGGATTTAATTTTATTTCTATTGATGCATAACAATTATTCATATCAATGTGCAAAATATCTCTTTCCATCCGACCTCCCATGTTATAAGTAAATCTAATAATACGGTTAATATACTTTAATATACTTTAATATACACAAAAAAAGTATCTATATAATTATACTATACAAATACTTTTTTTGTATTACGCTACCTTATTTTATATTTTATCGAACTATTTATTAGCATATTTTTCAATAAATTCATAATATTTTTCAGGACTAATATCATATAAATGACCATTATATGTTACTGTTGCATCTCTTAAAATAACTAAATATTCTTTTTTATTATCCCGTGTAATTTTCAATTCTAAAAGATGTTTTGTCGGGTCATTTCCTAGTACTAAATAACTTTTATGAATATTATCTAAATCATCTAAAATATTATTGATTTCATCGATATTTTCTACTTTTTCAATAACTTTTTCATCCTTAATAATCTCTATATATTTAATTTCTTCTATTTTGGGAAGTTTCAATTTGTTGTTATTAATATAAAGGATTAAAGGAATGGCGATTAAAATCAAACCAATTATTGCATTTTTTCTATTTTTTCCTTTGTCAATATTTTCAAACATATATTACCATTCAGCTACTGTTCCATCATAGTTTTTCCATCTCGGATTTGTCCAAACTAGTCCTTCTGCAGAAACTTCTCTTATTTTATCTTCATCAAGTTCCAAACCAAGACCTGGTTTATTAGGTATGCTAACATATCCAGCTTTATATTCAAAAATTTCTTTATTTTTTACAAAATCTAATAAATCAAATCCTTTATTATAATGTATACCTAATGATTGTTCTTGAATAAACACATTAGGCGTACATACATCGACTTGTAAAGTTGCTGCTAAAGCAATCGGACCATAAGGAGCGTGAGGTGCAACTGCCATATCATGAGCTTCAGCTATGGCAGCTATTTTTTTTAGTTCTAAAATTCCGCCTACTAAGGCAATATCAGGTTGAATAATATCAATGACGCCTTCTTTAAATATATTCTTAAAGTCCCATCTAGTGTATAATCTTTCACCTGTAGCAAGTGGTGTGGTGGTATGTTGAGATATTTCTTTAAATGCTTCTTCATTTTCTGGCAATACTACTTCTTCATAAAACATTAGATTGTATTGATTTAACTCGTTTACCAATACTTTTGCCATAGATTTATGAACCCTACCATGAAAATCTATACCAATATTTAAATCATATCCAAATTCATCACGTAAAGCTTTAACTCTATCTGATACCTCTTTTATTTTCTTAAACGAATCAATATAATGCAACTCTTCTGTAGCATTCATTTTAATAGAATCAAATCCTCTATTTACTCTATCTCTTGCTTGTTCGACTACATCGGCAGGTCTGTCTCCACCTATCCAAGAATATACTTTAATTCTATCTCTAGCTTTTCCTCCTAATAGTTGCCATACCGGAACCCCTAAAGCTTTTCCTTTAATATCCCATAAAGCCATTTCGAACCCAGAAACTATTGTTCCGCCTATTGGACCACCTCTAAAGAACGATCTATGCATTTCTTGCCATAATCTCTCAATTTCAAAGGGATCCCTTCCAAGTAAAATTCTTTCTCCCCATTCTTTAGCACCATTAACCACAGCTTTCGTTCTCGTACCAGATACCATTTCTCCCCAACCAGAGATACCTTCATCTGTACTTAATTTTACAAAAATCCATCTAGGTTTAACTTCAAAAACTTCAATATTAGTAATTTTCATTTTTACCTCTACATTTCTGTACTTTCTTTACCTTGTTTATATTTCTTATATTTTCTTTCAGCAAACACATAAATTACAGCTAATGCTACTATTAATAGTGGTACAAAAATATATGGTTTTGATCTAAATGCTTCAAATACAATATAACTAGCTGTTAATGAAACAGATGCGAATGATGAAATTAATTGGCCACCAAAATCTAGACCTGTATTAACTGCAAAGTCTGTTAAATATGGTGAAGTTGCCGTACCAGCATAAAGTATTGCAGTTGTCGTAAATGCTCCCATTAATATTGATCTAAACAAATTACCTTTTGTTAATGCTACTATTAGTGCAACTCTGAATGTTATTACTGCTAAATCGGCAAATGGCATTACTCTATTTCCTGGTAAAATAGCTGATAATAAGATTGTTAGAGGTATTACTATTAACGCAGTAGTTATTACGGTACTATCACCGACAACAACAGCAGCGTCTAGACCAATAAGGAAATTTCTATTTTTAAATTTATTTTTAGTAAATTCTGTAGCTGCTTCAGAAATTGGCATCAGCCCTTCTACAAATAAAGCGGTCATTTTAGGAATTAGAACCATTACAGCAGACATGTGAACGCCTAGATTAATAATATCCCATACTGAATATTTAGCTAATAAACCTATACCACAACCCAGTATAAATCCTAAAATAGTTTGTTCACCGAATACTCCTAAATATTTTTGAGCATTACTAATTTTGAAATTTATTTTATTAATTCCTGGTATTCTATCAATAATCCAGTTCATCGGATATGCAATAACGGCTGTCGATAAGAATGACATTGTTGGTAATGATACATTTGGAATCCCAAAGTATTTTTCAATCAGCGGGCTAGTCCAGTCTGATAACTTAAATGTTATAAATGCCATAACGAATGCTGATAATGCAGCTATCAATAAATTATTTGTTAAAAAGTACAATAGACAGCCAACTATTGCCATATGATGATAGTTCCAAATATCAACGTCTAGTGTATCTGTAGTATTTGTAATTAACATCAATAAATTAGTTAAAAATATTACCCCTATTAAAACAGGAATAATTGGTGACGCCCAAGTTACTGATGCAATTGCACCCCAACCAACATCTATGATATCTAGATTTAATCCAAAATTTTCAACCATGGCTTTTGAAGCTGGTCCAATATTTGCAGCTAACATATCAATAACAAGCTTAATTCCAACAAAACCGATTCCTACAGTTAATCCTGAACGAAAAGCTTTTGATAGTTTCATTTTAAATGCTAAACCAACTATTGTGATAATCAATGGTAATAATACATATGGTCCAGCACCCATTAAAGATTGAAACGCGTTATATACAAAATCCATATACTCCTCCTATAATAATTTTTCTTTTACTTCTTCCAATACTTTTGTAGCACCAATTCCCGTTAGTAATGGCATTCCACTTATAACAGGCTTAGTAACACTAGTATTATCATATTTACCGGTAGCGATTATTAAATCATATGCATCTTGTTTAGATGGTATTTCTAACAATTTACATTGTTCAACTTGTGCCGCAATATTATTTTCTTTTAAATATTCTCTCACCTTTGAAGCAACCATTGTTGATGTTGCTACCCCATTACCACAAGCTACTAAAACTCTTTTCATACTATCCTCCTATAAAATTATTTTTTAATAAATTTGTTAACTTATCTTTGTCCTTTGTTTCTAACATTTCTTTTAGAAACTCTTGACTTTGAATTGCACCAAAAACTTTTTGTAATAATTCTAAATGTGCTTTTGATTCAGCAACAACTAGCATAAATATTATTGATACTGGTATTTTATCGCTTGGCTCATCCATCTTGTGAAACATTATTGGATGTTTCAATGTTGCTACTACTACTTTGTCATCATTTACGTAAATATGCTCTGAATGTGGAACAGCAACATTAATTTCACCACATTCTAATCCTGTCGGATAATTATGCTCTCTTTCTAAAAGCTTGTCAGTATATACTTCCTTCACAATATTTCTTTCAACTAAACTATTAGATAATATTTTTAATAGTTCTTCATAATTTTCCGATTCTACATCTGTAAAAACAAAGTTTTCATCAAAATAATTATTCTCCATCACTTACTCCCAATTTTTCTTCAAATGCTTTCAAAGATTTTACTAAATTATCTATATTTCCATTTACAATATCTTCATGATTAAACATACTAGAACCAACTCCTAAATAGTCATATCCTCCATTCATAAACGCTTTGGCATTGTCTTTATTTACGCCACCGACAGCCATTAATTTTATTTTTTGACCTAATGGAGCTTTAACGGCCTTAGCATAGTCATAGCCCACATTTTTTGCAGGAAAAATTTTAATAATATCGGCATTATAATTTCTCACTAAATTAATTTCTGAAGGTGTAAGTGCCGATATTACGGTAACTATGCCATTTTTTCTGCATTTTTCTATATTTTCTTTATCTAAAATAATAGGTGTTAAAATAAAATCTACATTTGCTTCAATAGCTTTTTCCACATGTTTCGAATTGAGAATAGTACCTAAGCCTACAAAAATATCTTTATATTCTGATGCTATTTTTTTTGCTGTTTCGAATGCATCTGGAGAATTCGTTGTAATTTCCATTGATCTAATATTAGACTTTAACATTGCTTCAGCAATTGTTTTTACTTGATTATAATTGTAACCTCGAAGTATTACTGTTACTTTTTGTACATCTTCAACTTTCATTATGTTAACTCCTCCATTTTTCTTAAGACCAACTCCATTTCTTTAGAGTTGATTGAATTATTAAAATCATTTTTAATTTTCTTATTTTGAAGACCATTCACCAAATCGAAAAACGCATAAAAATGTTCATTATTAATAGATGATAGGCAAATCACAAATTCTACTGGATCAAGCTCTTCAACTCCAAAATTAACAGGTCTTTTAAGCTTTATTAAGCTCATAGCCGTCTTATTTACACCTTTTTCACTGCTTGCATGAGGAATAGCAACCCCTTTTGATACAACAATATATGGACCATAGTCTTCAATATTTTGAATCATTGCATCAATATATTCCTTTTCAATGTATTCTTTTTCTAAGAGAATTTCAGAACTCTTATATATTGAATCTTTCCAGTCTTTAGCTTCAATTCCAAATCTCATATTTTCTGGTTTCAAAATATTAGTTAAAGCTAATTTATTATCTAACTCTTTAGTTTTTTCACTAATATCATATAATTCTGCTTTTTTAGACATTGAAGTTATTTTATTTAACTTAATTTCATCTATTTCTTTTAATAATTCTTCAATAAAAGAATCGTCTAAAATGTTTTTAATATATAAATAATCAAAATTATCACTTATTTTAACATTAGAAAAAACTAAATCTATAGTTTCATTTTCTAAAAATGTTTTATAATTCTGAGTAGTTGAAATATAAATATTTGAATATGGAACTACATTTTTTATTTTTTCTTTAATAAAATAAGATGTACCTATCCCTTCTGCACAGACAATCAAAATATTTATATTTTTTATTAAATTTTTTTGTTTTTCAATTGCTGCTATCAAATATATCAATATAAAACTAATTTCAGTATCATTTAATTTTTTATTAGATATGCTATTAATTTCTCCTAAAGAGTCTTTTACAGTAATATATAAACTTGGATAATCATTTATAATCTCATTAATATAACTATATTCATCCAACTTTTCAGTATTAACATTTAATATTGATGAAAGATGCTTGGATAGATTTTTTAATAATTCTTCATCAAAATTCAAATCTATTGATATTTTTTCTGATATATCTTCAATAAACTTTCTTGTTAATATTTGAATCATTGGCAAGTCAGTATTTTTATACTCTTTATTTTCAAAGTTTAGACTGTCCAATAATCGCCTTAGTATATGTTTATCAATTTCATTTATCGTAATATTTAGTTTAGATTGTAATATGCTCACTAATTGGGAATTAAAATAGTCTTTACTATAGAAACCCTCATTGCTATTAGTTTCTTCATTATTTTCTAATAGTAGCAAAAATATTGATAAAAAATATTTCAATATATTATATGAATATTCTGTTAGCTTCTTATTACTATTCTTCTGAACCAATTCTAAAACATCATCAATTAAACTGATATATTCTTTAAAAAATATCTTTTTAATATTTAAATCTAAATATTCATTTTGATTAAAAAATCTTATAACATTATCCAAATCAAATTTTAATAAATCGATTATTAAATCAAATTTGTATTTGGAATTTATTTGATTAAGCTCAATACCTTTAGCAGTTAATGAAATTATTTCAAAATTATATATACTGATAAACGTTTTAACTTTATTGACATCTTTCATTACTGTAGATCTAGAAACTTTCATAAATTTTAATAAATCATTAATCGTAAACATCTTCTTCTTTGTCATTGCATACAAAATAATGACTACACTTCTTTCAGTAGAATCCAATGTATACTCGTAATAATCAAGATTATTTAAATATTTTTTGATATTAATATCTTTATATTTAGCGTAAACAACTCCATTTACAACATTAATACTCTTAGGTGATATTTTTCTTAAAAAAATATTAATTTCTTCAATATCATTTCTTACTGCTCTATTAGTTTTATTAAATTTTTTTGATACATCATCTAATCGTATTTCTCTTTTTTTATGAAGATATATACACATTTCGGCTTTTTTCTTATCCATGATTACCACCTGTCTTTACAATATCACTCAATTAATAATATGAAAAGAGTTAATAAGTTCTATGTTTCGGAAGTGTATTGTACTATTTATTATAAAGACAATTTATATTATTTTTTTTTTGATAATAATCTAAATAATATTACATTTTCATAAAAAAAAACGATTAGTTTCTCTAATCGTCATATATTTTTAAAATAGTATAATATAATTAAATTCCGTTTGATATTTTATTGTTAATCGATATAAGTTATTATTCTTAATATTATAATGTATTATTCCTTTTTAAATTTATGTAAAAAAATACATGATATATAAATTATAATATCTACATACGAGAAAAATAGAATAAAAAAATGTTTTTCTTATACATACTTCAGTAAAAATGCTAAGTATAGAATACTATATTGACCAGACATCACAAAGATAGGAGTGAATTTTGATTAATCAAGGTTATAAAATAACGCCAATAGTATCTGTTGTTTACAAGGATTATATAAAGAATTTATTATTCCATTAGGTAATAAAAAGCATATAAATAATTTGATAATTCTATATTTCTTCCTGTTATTTATAGGAATTAATCTAAAATTATAAAAATAATAAATTATATCCCCAAAATCAACTCTTTTCATAATTTCTCTTATTTCAATTTTATTTTCTCTCACATTCTAGATATTGGCAATGTGTATATTTCTTGAAGTTCCGATGGCAATTTTTTGTTGTCTTTCAATGATGCAAATGTAATTGCTTTCTTGCCATATTTATCTCTAATTTCATATAATGCTCTGTCTAGATTAGTTTTTTTGACCATTTTCTCTTCTATTGCAAATATATCAATTTGTGTACTGTGGATGTCACAAAGATTTATTGCACGTATTCCTAATGATCTTATATTTTGATTAAATTTGTATTTATTAAATAGTCGCATTGCCCTTTCCACTAAAATAATTGA